>NZ_JADRGN010000001.1:0-146456 GCF_018206105.1 Porphyromonas levii | reverse complement strand
CTTCTCTTTTTCTTCTTTTCATCGGAAAATGACAATTAGTTCCATCTTTACTCTCAAATCTACCACTTTTTGAGTTGTCTAGTTTTTGGGGAGTATTATAATATTTAAGCATCTGTGGTTTTTAAACGAACGATGCTTATTTTATTGTGACAAAGTTGCGATTTATTTACGATATGGAGCGAATGTTGTAGAAAATAAATGGAAATCCAAGGTTGTCTTATTATAAAAACCTTAGATATCCAAGTCTTGGGAATCTATCATGCGAGGAGGCAGTGACAGTACGTCACTACCTCCTCGCATGATAGTATTGCAGGGAACTGGCTAGAATAGGGATAGCCAGCTAACGTATGCAAAGTCCATAGGATGTGCTAGAAGCTCGTGGGTAGGAGCAATGCGGATGGCTAGCTTTTGGTTGCCAGGGTTATCGATCTCCTTATCCAGTCTATAGGTGCGGCGAGTACCTTCCGAGCTAATTAACTTATACTCGTGGTTCGCAATATGTTTGGTCTCGCCCGTGTTGGCATCTACCTCTATAACCACGAGTTCTACCTTGAGCGCTGTATTGAGCTCGTGCATATCGAGCACTATGGTAGAGGAGAATTGTTCTCCTACCTCAAAGTTGCGATTACTGAGATCCTTTGAGCTCTTTACCTCTATCGTCTCTAACTTGTCCCAATCACGAGCTACTCCTCTCTTCCACTCCACGAGTTGGTCGATAGCAGAGTAGTTATCTTTGGCAAGTGCCTTGGAGCGCTCCGCTAGCGGACGGTAGAATCTCTCGATATAATCATTAATCATCCTCCGCATAGTAAAGTGAGGTAAGATTCTAGACATCGATGTCTTAATCATCTGTACCCAGCCAGTAGAGAACTCCTTATGCTCGCTTCGGTCGTAGTAGAGTGGAATAATCTCCTCCTCCAGTGTCTTATAGATCGTCACAGCATCTAGCTTGTCTTGTAGCCCTTGGTCGGTATAAGTCCGTTTGTCTGTAAGTGCCCAACCGCCAGCAGGGATGTAGCCTTCGTACCACCAACCATCTAGCACCGAGAAGTTGAGCACACCATTCATGAGTGCCTTCATTCCAGAAGTCCCTGATGCCTCAAGCGGTCGGGTAGGGGTATTGAGCCATACATCTACACCCGCAATTAGTCGGCGCGCTACGCGTATGTCGTAATTCTCTAGGAAGAGTACCTTGCCCTGAAATTGTGGCATGCGGGATATCTCTATGATGCGCTTAATCAATCCCTGTCCACCACCATCGGCTGGGTGAGCCTTGCCGGTGTATATAAATTGTACAGGTCGCTCCTTGTTATTGACAATCTCTGCGAGGCGCTCGAGGTCGGTAAATAACAAGTGTGCACGCTTATAGGTAGCAAAGCGACGTCCAAAGCCTATCAGTAGAGCATCTGGGTCTAGTGCATCGAGGATGTCTAGGGTGAACGTAGGGTCGTTGTTCTCCTTGGCGAGACTTGCCTGATAGCTTGCCCTTAGGTGGCGGATTAGTCGTGCTTTCATCTCCTTGCGCATCTCCCAAATCTCACTATCTGGTACGCTTTCAATCTTGGTAAGAACTCTTACGTTCGCCTGATCCTCAAGTATGTTGTCAGAGATGTATTTCTTGTAAAATGGTATCCATTCTACCGCAGTCCATGATGGGAAGTGCACGCCATTGGTCACATATCCTACGTGTAGCTCCTCTGGGAAATAGCCCTTCCACACAGGTGCAAACATCTTCTGTGATACCTTGCCATGTAGCCAACTCACGCCATTAGCTTCCTGTGCGGTATTAAGAGCAAGCGTACTCATAGAGAACTTATCGTGGCTGCCAGGGTTCTCTCTGCCAAGATCAATGAGTTCTTGAAAGGTGATGCCAAGCTTCTCGGCATAGTGCTCCATGTACTTGGCAAATAGTCCCTCATCGAAGTAGTCGTGCCCAGCAGGTACGGGCGTGTGCACGGTATAGAGACTAGAGGCACGGATAATCTCAAGCGCATGGTCGAAGTCCTTGCCTTCGGCTACCAACTCTGCGATACGCTCAATATTAATAATTGCGGCGTGCCCCTCATTACAGTGGTATACCTCCTTCTTTATCCCTAGCTTCTTAAGCATCTGAATACCACCAATACCTAGGAGGTACTCTTGCTTCATGCGGTTTTCCCAGTCCCCGCCATAGAGTTGGCTGGTGATAGGTTTGTCCCAGTCACTATTTTGTGGATGGTCAGTATCCATAAGGTAGAGTGGAATACGCCCTACATCTACACGCCATACATAGCTATAAACCACATGATCTCTAAAGGGGACTTCCAGTGTCATAGGTGTGCCATTGTTGCTGCATACCTGAGTCACTGGAATCTTATTGAACTCATTCTGCTTGTACTGGGCTACTTGCTGACCATCCGATGCTATTACCTGGTCAAAGTAACCAAACTTATACAGAAAGCCTACACCTACCATGTCTACCCGAGAGTCACTCGCCTCCTTCAGGTAATCTCCTGCAAGTACACCCAGACCACCAGAGTAAATCTTCAGGATATTGCTAAGTCCATATTCCATGCTAAAGTACGCCACACTTGGGGCATCGCTACGCATGGGTTGGGCTAAATAGTCTTGGAAATTCTGATATGCCTTATCCACTCTAGCCATGAAGACCTCATCTGCCATCAGGTCGTCCTGCTGCTTACTGGTAAGGTTATTGAGTACCTCAATAGGGTTACCTTGGCTTGCTTCCCATCTCTCATGGTCTATATCTGCAAATATCTTTCTCACCTCACTGCTCCATACCCACCATATATTACGTGATAGGTCTTCTAGTTTGGAGAGCTTAGCAGGTAACTTGGAATGAGTATACACATCATTCCATACAGGCAGGTTGTGCCTTTTACTTTGGATCATAATCTTTCTTCCTTTATTTCTTTCAAATTTGCTCCCGCAAATATACCAACATTATCACTCAGTAGCAAAATGAAAGCGACGCCGCACGGATAGGTGCAGCGTCGTCTTAGTCAATTGCGAAAACTGTATGTCAGTTACTTGTGCGTCTTATTGAACTTCTTATTATTAATGAAGTAGGCTATCGGTGTTGCTACGAATAGTGTAGAGTAGGTACCGAATACTATACCAAGAATCATTGCAAATGTGAAGCTCCTGATACTAGCACCACCGAAGAAGAAGATGATGAGTACCACAAGCAGGGTACTGATACTTGTATTGAAGGTACGTGCAAGTGTACTATTCAATGCGTAGTTGAATAGCTCCTTCCTATTCCTATTAGGGAATAGCTTGAGGTTCTCACGTATACGGTCAAATACTACGATTGTATCATTCATAGCATAACCGATAATAGCTAGTACCGCAGCGATAAAGGTCTGATCCACCTCCATAGAGAATGGCATTACCTTCCATAGCAGTGCATACAACGCTATGATAGATAGCGTAGTGAAAGTAACCGAAGCAAACGCACCTATAGAGAAGGCTACATCTCTAAATCGGATAAGAATATAGAGCGCCATCACAATCAGTGATAGGACTACAGCGATAACAGCTCCTGTCTTGATGTCGTCTGCCATGCTTGCGCCTACCTTCTGAGAGCTCTGGATGTAGTCGTTGGTAAATTGGTCGAAGCTTACACCATCACCTAGAAGTGGCTTCACGCCCTCATAGATCAGGTTCTCTACCTCAGCATCTACCTCAGGGGTATTGGTCTCAATTTTGTAGTTGGTAGAGATACGTACCTGCTCTGCAGTAGAGATAGTGATCACATTCACTTGCCCATCGAGCTTGCTACCCACTAGGCTTGCTACCTCACTAGTGCTTACTGGTTGGTCGAACTTCACAACGTAGTTACGACCTCCAGTGAAGTCGATACCACTATTAAGACCCCATACACCAAGAGCGATGGCACCGGCAACAAGGATCGCAGCTGCGATAGAGAGGCCTCCCTTGCTCTTCTCGATGAACTTCACGCTAGGGTCTACTAGGAAGTTCTTAGATACAGAGGTGGTAAAGGTGATATTGTCCATCTTGCCCTTAAGCGCTCTCCTCTCGAAGAAGATACGAGTGAGGAATACCGCAGTTAAGAATGAACATACAAGACCTACAATCAGTGTGGTGGCAAATCCACGGATAGGACCTGAACCGAAGTAGTAAAGGATAATACCCGTAAGGATTGTGGTCACGTTGGAGTCGATGATAGCAGAGAATGCATTGCCATAACCATCCTCAATGGCCTTAATCATAGACTTGCCTTGAGCGAGCTCCTCTTTGATACGTTCAAAGATAAGCACGTTGGCATCTACCGCCATACCTAGGGTAAGCACCATACCGGCAATACCTGCTAGAGTGAGCACGGCATGAAGCGATGCTAAGATACCGATAGTGAAGAAGAAGTTGACCACTAAAGCGGCATCTACTACTAGACCAGGCAATAGACCATACATTATAATCATGTAGATCATCAGCAGTACGAGTGCAATCACGAAGCTGACAAGACCAGCTGAGATAGCTTCCTGACCCAGTGATGGACCTACAACATCTTCCTGTACGATACGTACTGATGCAGCCATCTTACCAGAGTTGAGGGTATTAGCCAAGTCATCTGCCTCTTGTACGGTGAATTTACCAGTGATTTGTGATTGACCGTTTGGTATCTCTGTATTAACGCTTGGTGCAGAGTAAACAACATCATCTAGCACGATAGCGATAGGACGACCAATGTTCTCCTTGGTGATTCTTGCCCACTCACGAGCTCCCTCGCTATTCATGGTCATAGAAACTACTGGCTCCTGACGACCAAGTGTATTATCGATATCACTCTTAGCATTGGTGACTACTTCACCACCCAATACAGGCATACCATCACGGCGAGTAGTCTTGATAGCAAAGAGCTGGTAGATCTTTGAACCCTCTTGCATCTCCTTCACTCCCCACTTTAGCTGTAGGTTGCGTGGAAGTACCTCTTTAACACGTGGGAGGTTGAGCAGAGAGTCAATCTTATCCATGTCAGATGCATGTGCCATTCCGACCACAGGAGTAGCCGCTAGCTGACCTTCGTAGGTGTTTGGAGCAAGTAGACTGAATAGTGATTGTACTGCACCGTTAGAAGCGGTAGTAGTCTCTGCTGAAGGAGTAGCCTCTCCGACCAATGCAGTCAGATCGTCGGTGGCTGTAGCTACACTATCAGTAGCCACGCTGTCGGTAGCGATGCTGTCAGCAACTACTACAGGAGCAGCCTCAGCTACAGTCTCTACTGTAGAGCTCATCTGAGCAATGACTTGGTCGGCTCGCTGTAGGTCTGCCCAAATCTCAGGGAGCATGTAGCACTCCCAGAACTCTAGATTGGCACTGCCTTGTAGTAGTTTGCGCACACGCTCAGGCTCCTTTACACCAGGAAGCTCTACGAGGATACGATGACCACCCTCTAGCTTCTGGATGTTTGGTGCTACCACACCAAATCGGTCGATACGATTGCGGAGTACCTTGTGAGAGCTCTCGATAGCTGTTGCAAGCTCTGAGCGTAGCACCTGCTCTACATCCGCATCACTACTGCTTGTGGTAATCTTGTCTTTCAGCGCTAGAGTACCGAATATGGCAGATAGGCGAGCGCCTGGGTCTGTCGCATGAAACTCATCAACAAAGAGCGTGATAAAGTCCTTCTGGCTGCGCTCCTGCTGAGCGATAGCCGACTCTAGGGCTGCTCTGAATGTAGGGTCTTGGCTATTGCCAGAGAGGGTCTCTAGTACATCGGCAGCATTTAGCTCCAAGATGACTGTCATACCACCCTTAAGGTCGAGACCAAGTCCTAGCTCTTTCTCACGTACTTCTTGAAGCGTGCTACCGAGCCACACTTTCTTCATAGAGAGCGAGTCAAGATAGCGAATCTCCTTATTTACATCGCCCTGCGCATAGTTCTTAGCCTTGTTCTGGTAATACCCCGACACCAGTGAAAATGAGAGGTAGTAACCACAGACAATGGCAAGGATAATGGCAGTCCACTGCACTAAACCTTTGTTTTGCATCTGTAAGTAGTTATTATTTATTATTCTTATATTTTTTCCTAAACTCAATGGGAGTGCTGTGCACACACATATATTATATTATAATGTGGGGTGAGCACTTCAGGTGGCAAATATACCTAAATTATACCAATCTGTGAGTCTCTTTATTGTAGGATTGATAGAATGCTTTGGTTGGTGGCTTTGTAACTTACTTTAATGTTGTTGAGAGGGGCAAATTCGGTGCGCTATAGGTGCGGTTATGTGTGGTATTGGTCGCTAGTGAGAAGGACTATATACTTTAGCTGTTTCGGGTGTTGCCGAAATTGCTTTCGATAGGGCAAAAGCGTTGACTGTAAAGCGGTTGCGCTTTCTTTATATCTTGGATGACCATTTAATATATACTAAATGGGTGATTTGATATATATTAATTGTGTTATTTAGTATATATTAATTCCCCTATTTGATATATATTAAATGGTCATGGGGTATACCTAGGGCGGTCAACGGGTAGGGGTAAAAGTTTTTTCGCCTCCCCTGAAGGGCGTTTTTCCTGAGAGGGTTGGCTATTTTCTGGGTATTTTAACTATCTGGTTGACCTTGTATGCCTGAGGGTTTACTGGTCGGTTGACTCTCACTTCCTTATTTACTTGACTATGCGCACTAAGTGGTTGACCTTTTAGTCCTGTAGATACGCCTTCTCGCTCGTCGGTATAGATTTTTCTTCACAAATCGTCCTTGGAAGCGTATATGGGTTATTTTTCGTAATTTTGTGGCAGGGAGTAGGGCTGAGCGTTGGACTTGTAGGATACGTATGAGCATATTATAGAGAGTAATGAAGAGATTAGCGCCAAAGAAGCTATACCTATATATCATCAAGAGTTTTTTACCACTGCTAGCTGGGGGCTTTGCTGTCTCTCTCTTCGTTGTGGTATTGCAGTTCTTATGGCAGTCTATTGGCGACCTCGTAGGTAAGGGTGTGGATGGTGTCGTACTATTGAAGCTCCTCTTCTTCGCATCTATGACGATGGTGCCGTTGGCACTGACGTTAGGTGTCCTAGTCGCTTCACTGATGACGTTTGGCAACCTAGGTGATCGGATGGAGCTACTTGCCATGAAAGCGGCAGGAATACCATTGTGGAAAATCTTTAAGCCTATCTTTTGGGTTGTGGTAGCACTCGCCGTTGGGGTATTTGTGTTTCAGAACGACTGGATGATTACGAGCCAAGTGAAGTTTTGGCAGTACTACTTCTCGATACGTAATAAGTCGCCCGAGCTGGCAATCCCCGAAGGGAGTTTCTACAAAGACTTGCCCAACTATAGTGTGTACGTGGAGCGTAAGGATAGCGAGGCAAAGATGATGTATGGAATGATGCTCTACGATTATTCCGAAGGCTTTGAGAACTCTATGGTGGTAGTAGCAGATAGTGGTCGCCTCTATACTACGCCAAGTGGTGCTGAGTTGATATTAGAGCTGTACCATGGGGAGTCGTTTAGGAATCTGAACCAGAGGGGTGAGGTGTACGAGAGCTCTGCAGATCGTCCTTTCGTGCGTGAACGGTTTGGATTTAAGGAGCTACACATCCCTTTCAATAGCGACCTTAGCATGATAGATGAGTCGGTGCTGACCAGCCAGTTCGTAGGTAAGAATGTGATGGAACTAAAAGCGTATACTGATTCACTTCAGGTGAGTATCGACTCGCTATCTGAGGTAAATAGGCATACATTATTACTTGCCAATAACTATTTCCAGACCATGAGCCGTGCGGAGCGAGTCCCTACGGTGACTCGTGTGGCTACGGAGGTATACCCCACAGAGGTAGTTCCCGAGGATTCGAAGGGGACTCAGGCTGTTGCACCGAGGGTGGAGCCTGATGCTCCTAATGCTTTTGCCCAATTGCCAAAGGCATCTAGGGCAGAGTACTCTATGGTAGGAAAACTAGATCATGTGGGTGCAGCCGTTGCTAGCGAAATCTATGACCGTGCGATAGCACTGCTGGCAAACTTCCAGAATGATACTTATTTTTCTGTGGAGGCGCAAAGGGAGCAAGCCGACTTGAAGCGAAAGAACGAGGCGGAGTACTGGCGTAAGTTTACCTATCCCGTGGCTTGTATCGCCTTCTTCCTGATAGGCGCTCCACTGGGTGCTTTGATCCGTAAGGGTGGTATGGGTGTGCCATTCTTGGTAGCGGTATCTTTTTTCATCATCTTTTATATACTAGAGACTACTGGTATTAAGATGGTACGTGAGGGGACACTAGTCAATTGGTTTGGTATGTGGTTGCCCAATATCGTACTTATCCCCGTAGGACTTGGTTTGTGTCTGCTTGCAACCAAGGATACCAATAGGTTTAGTCTGGATAGTATAGGGCTCTTCTGGAAGCGTTATATTATGGCTGGCACCAAGCGGGTGGTACCATTTAGAGAAGTGAGTATGCAGACTGTCGATTATGCTGCGTCTCGAGGCGCGATGGTCTCCCTCGAGGAGACTGTGCCTGAGCTAAAGCATGCTGGACGTATAGGCTATCTCCGCTTCTTCCTCGACGATGCGCACTTTGAGGTGAGACGTCGGTTGGTGACTCAGCTGGAGCAATTGGTGGGGCAGCTAAGCTATAGTAGGGATTATCAGCTGGTGGAGCACCTCAATGCTTACCCTTATCTGCTAGATGTAATGAGGGCGTGGAGGAGTAGAAATAAGCTAGTCAATAGAGCTCTGATGTGGCTCTTGCCGATAGGTGTAGTGTGCTATATGGTGTACCTCCTAAGGTACCGTAGAGGTATGGCGGCTTGGAATAGGGTGATTGAGACTAACCAAGTAGTGGGCAGGGATATTGATAGGATAGAACAGGAAAAAGTATAAGTCTTGATATTGAAATAGAAAATGGAATTTAAGTTGAGTACTATTGAGGAGGCTATAGAGGACTTTCGAGAGGGCAAGATTGTTATTGTAGTGGATGATGAGGACCGTGAAAATGAGGGCGACTTTATCATCGCAGCAGAGAAGGTAACCCCTGAGATTATCAATTTTATGATGAGTAACGGAAGAGGGGTACTCTGTACGCCAATGACGGAGGAGCGCTGTGAGGAGCTCGAACTGCCTATGCAGGTGCCAGATAATACTTCACTTCATGAGACTCCTTTTACGGTGACGGTAGATCTACTGGGTAAGGGGGTGACGACTGGGGTATCTATGTATGATAGGGCGACTACAATAAAGGCTTTGGCAGACCCTAGTACGAAGGCTACGGATTTAGGTCGTCCTGGGCACATCAACCCACTAAGGGCAAGAAGTAGAGGGGTACTGCGTAGGGCAGGACACACTGAGGCTTCGGTGGATTTGTGTAGACTTGCAGGGCTGCAGCCCGTGGCTTGCCTGATAGAGATTATCAATGAGGATGGCACGATGGCACGTATGCCTCAGCTGCAGGTAATAGCCCAGAAGTATGGGATGAAGATAGTGACGATTGCGGATCTTATTAAGTACCGTCTGCGCTCTGAGAGCTTGGTGGAGAGAGGTGTGGAGGCACACTTGCCGACACAGTATGGCGACTTTAGGGTTATCCCATTTAAGCAGAAGAGCAATGGTATGGAGCACGCAGTGCTCATTAAGGGTGATATATCGGGTGCGGAACCAGTCTTGATTCGCATGCATAGTAGTTGCATGACTGGCGATATCTTTGGTTCGTACCGCTGTGAGTGTGGAGACCAGCTCCATGAGGCTATGCGTAAGATAGAGCAGGAGGGCAGAGGGCTGATTGTCTACCTCCAACAGGAGGGTAGGGGTATCGGTCTGATGAAGAAGATAGCTGCCTATAAGCTGCAGGAGGAAGGGATGGATACTGTGGAGGCAAATATTCATTTGGGTTGCCGTGCCGATGAGCGCGACTATGGCGTAGGTGCAGAAATACTCCGTCAGTTAGGGGTGACTAAGATGCGCTTAATGACGAATAACCCAGTGAAGAGGATTGGGCTAGAGAGCTTTGGACTAGAGGTGTCGGAGGTGGTACCCTTGGAGATAAAGGCTAATAAGCATAACCACGACTATCTGAAGACAAAGAAGGAGAAGATGGGACATAAACTTAAGGATATCTAAGGCGTATGGTAACGAGGTTAAGTGTAAATGTCAATAAAATTGCGACTATTCGTAATGCTCGTGGAGGTAATAACCCCGACGTGATACAGATGGCTAAGGATATTGAGCGGTTTGGTGCGGAAGGTATCACAGTACACCCTCGCCCCGATGAGCGACATATTCGCTATGCCGATGTGTATGCGCTTAAGAAGGTAGTAACAACGGAGTTTAATATTGAGGGCTATCCATCGCCCGAGTTTATGAAGTTGGTTCTAGAGGTTCAGCCTACGCAGGTCACCCTCGTGCCTGACCCACCTGGGGTTCTCACCAGTAATGCTGGCTGGGCTGTCCGAGAGCACTTCGACTTTCTTAGAGATATCATAGGGCAGCTCAAAGGGCGTGGTATAAGGACTTCTATATTCGTAGATACCGACCTTGAGAATATTAGAGCTGCTCGAGAGGTGGGCACGGATAGGATAGAGCTCTATACTGAGCCCTATGCTGCGAAGTACCATGAGGATAGAGAGACTGCAGTACAACCCTTTGCCGAAGCCGCTAGGGTAGCAGGTGATCTTGGCTTGGAGGTGAATGCAGGTCACGACTTGGACTTGGATAATCTGCGTTATCTGGCTCAGCGATTGCCTAATCTAGCAGAAGTTTCTATCGGTCATGCGTTGATTTGTGACGCCCTTTACTTGGGGATGGAGGAGACAGTACGGAGGTATTTAGAGTGTTTGAGATGATAATTAGATTATTGATAGGATTATGCTGAATATGACATTACAGGTGGCGGGAGATACACTAGTGAATGCTATGCCGGATCTCTCGAATGGCGCTGCGGTTACTACGACTGTAGCCGATACGATGGAGCGCCTCTCTGTATGGGAACTGGCGATGAAGGGAGGATGGATTATGGTGGTGCTGCTATTGCTATCGCTACTTGCTCTTTATATCTTCGTGGAGCGGTTGTTGCTCCTCAAGAGTATGGCGCGCAAGGATCCCGACTTTACGAGTAAGATAAGGGACTATATCCGCGAGGGTAAGATACAGTCAGCAATAGACCTTTGTCGCTCTAAGAAGACTCCTGGAGCGAGGATGATAGAGAAGGGTATACAGAGGCTCGGCAGACCTATTGGCGATATCCAGATGGCGGTAGAGAATGTGGGTAATATCGAGGTGGCTAAGCTGGAGAAGCGGTTGCCTGCCCTCGCTACCATAGCCTCAGGCGCACCGATGATTGGTTTCTTGGGTACCGTTACGGGTATGATTAAGGCGTTCTTCAATATGGCTAGTGCAGGGTCGTCTGTAGATATTAGCTTGCTGTCGTCTGGTATATATGAGGCGTTGGTGACCACAGTAGGTGGTCTGATTGTAGGTATCTTAGCTCTTTTCGCATATAACTATCTTATCGCTAAGGTGGATGAGGTGATCACGAAGTCGGAACAGGAGACGTTGGAGTTTATGGATCTAATTAATGAGCCAACAGCTAAGCGATGAAACTAAAGCGTAAGAGTAAGGCAATGGAAGTCTTTAGTATGGCATCCATGACGGATACCATATTCCTGCTTCTTATCTTCTTTATGGTAAGTAGTACGCTCGTGGTGCCAAGCTCCCTCAAAGTAACACTGCCGCAGTCGAGCCAACAGAGTACGCCTCGTCCTATCACGCGTATCGTGCTCACTGAGGATATGAAGTACTTCGTCGGCGTAGAGGGTGAAGATGACCGCCAGGTAAGCTTCGAGGAGATCGCTCCTTACCTAGAGGCAACTAAGGCTGCGAACCCCGACATGTATGTAGCGCTCTATGCCGATGAGGAGGTATCGTATCGAGAGATTGTGCGTCTGCTTAACATCGCAGTAGAGCATAAGTATCAGATGGTGTTGGCCACAAGACCATTGGAGTAAGCTATGCTAGATAAGGACAACTATAAGAATAGGGCAATTGCACTAGTAGTAACTGTTGTGGTGCACGCTCTGGCATTGGCGGGGTTACTATTTATCTACCTCCAAAGCGTAGTCCCTGAAGAGCAGGGCGGTATCTTGGTTAATATCGGAGATGCCGAGCTAGCGAGCGGGATGTTCATGCCGCATCAGCTGGATCCCGACTTCGTTCCACAAGAACCGCAACCTACACCGGAGCCTGTGGTGGAAGAGCGAGTACTCACTCAGGAGACGCCCGAAGCTCCTCCTATGACTACTCCACCTGATAATAAGAAGGAGCAGAAAGAGCGACAGAAAGCGGAACAACAGAGACTGGAGCGCCAAAGGGCTGAGGAACAACTTAGGCAGAAGGAACTAGCGGAACAGCGCAGAAGAGAACAGATAAAGAAGAATGTATCGGGTGCTTTCGGTGGTACTGGTAAGTCAGGTACAGGAAGCGATCCCATGGCAGCACCTGGAAGAGCGGGTTCTCCAGATGGTAATGTGCAGTCGGGTGGTGTCAATGCAGGAGTAGGCGGCTTCGGCAGCTTCTCTCTAGACGGTCGTAGCCTAGGCAGTGGAGGTCTTCAGCGCCCGAGTTATAATGTACAAGAGGAGGGCGATATCGTGATTAATATCACGGTCAATCCTCAGGGACAAGTCATACAAGCGCTTATAGGTGCTGGTACTACTATTGGCAACCAAACCCTCCGTAATAGTGCCCTAAGTGCAGCTAAGGCTACGCGCTTCAATGCTATCGATGGGCTGAATAATCAGACTGGTACGATTACATATAGATTTAGACTAAAGTAAAAGTAAAAGTATGGGAAAGAAAGTTTTTATCTTCGTTGCTAATGGCACGGAGGAGACAGAAGCTGTAGGGATACTAGACACTCTACGTCGTGGGGGTGTGGATGCGCACTTCGTCTCTATTTACAAGGAGAAAGAGGTGACATCGTCTCACGGACTCAGGCTTTGTGCTGACTATAGTATTGAGGAAGTAAAGGACGAACTCGTCGATGCTGTAGTGCTCCCTGGCGGAATGCCAGGAGCTACCAATTTCTATGAGAGTAAGGATTTGCGTAGTATCGTTACTCGCCACCATGAGGCTGGAAAGTATGTTGCGGCAATGTGTGCTTCACCACTCGTACTTGGTAGAATGGGGTTGCTCGAAAGTAAAAAGGCGACCTCCTACCCCGGCTTTGAGTCCGAACTCATGGGCGCTAAGTATATGGCAAAACCCGCTGTAGTAGATGACAAGGTGATTACTGGGCGTGGACCTGGTTACGTCTTCAATTTCGGTGCTGCTATCTTGGGCGAACTAGAGGGCTACGAGAAGGCTTACGAAGTTGCCGAAGGGCTTCTTATCACAGAGGAACTAGAAGAAGAGTAATAGCTAAAGGCTATATAGATAAAGGGGCTATCCGCACTGTGCGGGTAGCCCCTTTATACTTGGCACTAATAGACCTATGCTATTGGAGTCTCGCTATGCCCCTCAACAAGTGTAGCGATATTGCGCCCATTTACATTCTGGAATACGGATAGCTCGAATATTCCTATCACTGCAAGAAGATGGTCGAATATATCGCTCTGGATATTTTCGTAATCCGTCCAAGCCGTAGTGTCTGTAAAGAAATAAAGCTCTAGCGGTAATCCTTGAGGGGTAGGCTGTTGCTGGCGAACCATACAGGTAAAACGGCGGTGTACCTTTGAGTGTCCCTTAAGGTATAGCTCAATGTATCTGCGATAGAGTCCTACATTCGTCAGCTCCCTGCGAGAGAACGAGCTCTCCAAGCCACGCTCCTTATTATCTCGCTGAATATCTACTACGACTTGGTCAATGTACTCAGCTAGGGCAGGGGAGTTGTGTAGCCTCTCGAGTAGTTCAGGAGAAGCGAACTTAATACTCTGCATGTCTATCAATATCGAGCGCTTCACACGTCTACCGCCATCCTCTTGCATCGGCCTCCAGTTTTGGAAAGACTCCGTTAGCATACTGTAAGGCGGGATTGTAGAGACCGTAAGGTCGAAGTTCTTGACCTTAATAGTGGCTAGAGAGATATCTATCACATCTCCATCTACACCGAATTTCTCCATGGTTATCCAATCGCCGACACGCACCATGTCATTATTGGAGAGTTGGATGCTAGCTACAAAGCCCAAAATAGTATCCTTAAATACCAACATCAGTACTGCCGATAGTGCCGTAAGCCCTGCGCCTATAGCCGTCATATCCACCTTAAATATGATAGAAATAACCACTAGGATAGCAATGAAGTAGACAATCCCCTTGAATACCTGAAATAGATTGACAAAAGGACTCGATTTGTACTTCTTCGATGCCAGCATATTCGTGCGGATAATATCGAAGATACAGGCAATGGTCTGCGCTACTACCCACGTGACCACTACGCCACACACCACTTTTAGTACGTTGTACCATATTGTCGGTACAGGCCATACCACTTGTAAAAGGCTGGAGAATAGCGAAATCCCTACGATGAGTATTACCTTATTGATTATCTTCGTATTCTGTCTCCCTCCGTTTTCAAATGCAGGAATCTTCCCTATCAGTTTAGGAAGTGTCCGTACGAAAAGTAGTTTAAGTATCACCCATACCAAGAGGGAAAAGCCCGCAACCACTAGTAAACTTATCAATTGGTGCATCGGACCACCTTCAGTAAGTCCAAGGTCAAAGTAATTGATAAGGGCGTTGAGCGTATTCCGCACATCATTCATAGGGTAGATACTCTCAATTAGCTTCTCTTCTATTGCCTTAGGAGCATCTGCTAAATCTGCTACTGAATATTGATTCATATTTTCTTGTACGCTATGTCAAATTCTCTAGTGCTATTAATGGAAATCTCATTGCTCAGCTCTGTCTCCTCAATAAATACTTGTATCGGACGGTCAAAACTATCTAGCAAGTAGGAAATGTGCGATTGCTGGTGGTAGTTAGCCCCTGAGGTTACCTTTGAGCGAAGGAAGTGCCTGCTCCTAGTCCCCATCATATAGGTTAAGAGCATCTTGATATCAAACCCATTGATAAATAGGTTAATATCTGGGAAGATATGATTCTCCTTATTTTTATAATAGGTCATCTTTACCCTTGCTTCACCATCATAAGATACCCCCTCTAGGTTGCCCTCGTGCCAGTACATCTTAGCGGTGGAGTCCTCGCTAATAATTTGGGAAAGCTCCGCACCATTGATAGAAGTATCCCAGCGCTCCTCCTGACCTCCCTTAGCTCGGTGGATGATAGATGTCACCACATCTAGTTCGTTGAGCAGCAAGTAAGAGACATCATCGGGCGTATCCTCATCATCTAGGTAGGTGAGTACTTCTACTCTGTCCTCTTGGAAATCGAAAACGAGGTGCTTACGGCTCGTAACATTGCCCATGCTATCTAGTCTGAGTTGGGTGGTCCTGCTACAGCGTTCCTCGTCGTCCCAAAAGAAAAGCCATCTCTCAGTTAATACCCCATCTGTCGTAATATTCACATGGTCAATGAGAGGCGAATAATTGCCAAGATATGCCCTCTTTTTCTGTGTATACTCTCGTGTAAGATAGACACCAAGCGCCACACCAGCACCTATCCCAATCATCTTCCAAAAACTACTTTTCCCCATATGTCTGTATTTTTACTGCTTTGGTAGTTATTACTTCCCTCCAAGCAAATATACATATAATATCTTGGACAGACTCAGCGCATAGCGATATTTCATAAAATCTCTCCCTGTCAGGCTTGACCTGTCTCGGTATCTTACATGACCATTTAGTATATATATTAATCTACTGGATTGATATATATTAACTGGATAGATTAGTATATATTAAATGGTCAAGGGATATAGCGAGGGGGGCAACGAGTAGGGGTGAAAGATTCTTCGCCCCTACTATATCCGTCTTTTCCTGGATATATTGACCTTTTTCGGGGCGATTTAACTATCTAGTTGACCTTATGTGCCTGAGGTTTCACTGGTCTGTTGACTACTATTTCCTAATTTACTTGCCTATGCTCACTAAGTGGTTGACTTTTTCAGCCAATACAATGGGTATTATCCGTGTCTATTAGCCTTTCTGGTTGACTTTGACCTGCAAAGGAGTTTATAGACCCTTTCCATTGTTTTGTCTTGAGTCGTGGTTCCCCTTGTAGGGAGAATTATCATCATGAGTGTGCGTTATGTTTGGAATTTAGCGGATATTTTATTACCTTTGCGTCCAGAAGATGGGTTGGGTGTCCCATTCTTAATACACCCAATACATATAATATATAGTAGGGGCAGTTACCAGAGTGGACAAATGGGGCTGACTGTAACTCAGCTGGCTTAGCCTTCGGTGGTTCGAATCCATCACTGCCCACCTTATATGTACTTCTTAGGATTTTACTTTTTTTGATTTAGTCCCTCCGTAGATATTCTTATTACCCTCCGTTCTGGATTGGGTAGGTCATGGTTGGTATTGAATCTTTATATAAATATATATGGCACGTACTTACACGCTTTTAGAGCTGAATTCTCTTAGTGACGAAGAACTAAATAGGGTTGCTGATGAGCTTGGTACCAAGGGGAAGACCCCTAAAATGTCTCGTCAGGAGGTGGTCTACCAGATACTCGATGAGCAGGCAGCCCAATTAGCACAGCAAATTTCCGGCAACAAAAATAATAGCAACAAAAATAGGGGGGGGAGTGGTATTAATGGTAGGGGGAAAAAGCCTCAAGCCAAGATCTCATCTGCCACTAAAGAACAAGAGTCAAAGCCGGTAGATCCTGCCAAGGAAGAGGCGGTAGCTAAGGTGAAAGCCCAGGTAGCTGCTGGAAATCAGCGTCGTAAGTCTGCTGATAAAGGACGGGAGACTGCGTCAAAGGAAGTAGAGTCTGTCAGTAATAAGGTAGAGCCCGAGAAGCCGCAGCCTCGTCGTCGCGGTAGACCTACAAAGGCGGAACAGGCGGCAAGAGCAGCAGCGAAGGCCGCCAAAGAGGCAGAGGCTGCAGCAAAGGAGAATGCCCCAAAGGAGAATGCCCAGCAGCCTGAAGTTACTAAGCAGGAAACGAAAGAGGCTGTTGTCACAAAGGAGGTGTCTAGTAAGCCTGAGCAACCTCCCACACAGAAACAGGTGTTTGTCAATAAGAACGCTAATAAGACGATGCTCACTGACATGATGAGTATGATTGTGCCTACTCACCCGCAAAAAAGGTCTGAGGAGCCAAGGGCTATTGTACAGCATCAGCCTCAGCAACAATTGCCTCCACAGCAGCCTAAGCCTCAACAGTCTCAACAGACTCAGCAAAATAGTAATCCAAGCAATAGTGCTAATAATCGCCCTCAGATACAGTTGGTGCAGCAGCCTGTGGCGCAGCCGGTACAGCAGCACAGACCTTCAGTCCCGATGTATGACTTTAAGGACTCGCTCCGTAGCACAGGTGTGCTAGAGGTATTGCCAGATGGGTATGGTTTTATTCGCTCAAGTGATTACAATTATCTATCGAGTCCGGATGATGTGTACGTCTCTCAGTCTCAGATTAAGACTTATGGGCTCAAGACGGGTGACGTGATAGAAGCTATTGTGACCCCTCCGAGGGATAAGGATAAGTACTTCCCTATGAAGAGCCTTGTGCGCCTCAATGGTTGTGATCCTAAGCAGGTGCGCGACCGGGTACCTTTTGAGCACCTGACTCCGCTCTTCCCAACAGAGAAATTTAAGCTAGAGTCTCCTGCGAGTGTAAAGGTTCAGGATAAGATATCAGTACGTGTGGTAGACTTATTTGCTCCTATAGGTAAGGGACAGCGTGGTCTGATTGTGGCTCAGCCTAAGACGGGTAAGACGATGCTCCTCAAGGATATCGCTAATGCGATCTCTCACAATCACCCCGAAGTGTATATGATGATACTCCTGATAGATGAGCGCCCAGAGGAAGTGACCGATATGGCTCGTAATGTAAATGCTGAAGTGATTGCTTCTACATTCGATGAGCCAGCAGAGCAGCATGTAAAGATTGCCGATATCGTGCTCCAGAAGGCTAAGCGCCTAGTAGAGTGTGGGCATGATGTGGTTGTCCTACTCGACTCTATCACCCGCCTAGCTCGTGCTTATAATACGGTACAGCCCGCTAGTGGTAAGGTGCTCTCGGGTGGTGTAGATGCCAATGCTTTGCAGAAGCCAAAGCGCTTCTTCGGTGCTGCTCGAAATATCGAAGGCGGTGGTAGCCTTACCATTTTAGCTACAGCTCTTACCGAGACTGGGTCGAAGATGGATGAGGTGATATTTGAGGAGTTCAAGGGTACTGGTAATATGGAGCTGCAGCTCGATCGTAAGCTCTCCAATAAGCGCATCTTCCCAGCTGTGGATCTACTTAGCTCTAGCACCCGTAGGGACGACCTATTGCAGGATAAGGAGACTCTCAACCGTATGTGGGTGCTTCGCCGTTATATAGGTGATATGAACTCAGTGGAGGCTATGGAATTTATCAAGAATCGCATGGAGGGCACAGTGGATAACATTGAGTTCCTCGCTTCGATGAATGACTGATTTTATGCCATCCGTAATCATAAGGAAGCAGCAGAAGTGTCTTTGGATACTTCTGCTGCTTCTGTTTTCTATTCCGTTATGGGCACAAGGGACGTTTGAAGGACTTGTAGATATTCAGGAGGTCGACCCATCTATCCAAGTAGAGCTGATGTACGCCACAAAGGATAACTTTTTGGGGGAGAATATGTATGGAGATCTTACTCAGGCGTATGTGTTACCCCACTTTGCAGAGAAGCTGAAGCGTGCTCAGAGAAAGCTGAAGTCCGACTGGGGAGCGGCTTACTCTCTTTTGGTCTGTGATGCTGCTCGTCCTCTTAGTGTACAGCGCCGTATGTACGATGCGGTAAAAGGTACACCCAATCGGGTCTATGTAGCTTCACCTGATAATGGAGGGGGAAGGCATAATTATGGTGCCGCTGTGGATGTAACTATTGTAAACACTACCACTGGAGAGCGTGTAGATATGGGTAGTGAAGTAGATCACTTCGGTATTCGCAGCCATACCGATAATGAGCAAGAGCTATTGCGAAAAGGATTGATTACGAGGAATGCGTACGACAATCGTCGGTACCTCACCCGACTACTCAATGCAGAGGGACTCAGAAATATCCGAAAAGAGTGGTGGCACTTTGAAGAGCGCATCAGTATCAAAGAGGTACGCACTAAGTACCGACTCATCAAATAAAAGTAGTAGGGGACTTGCGACAGGGTTGCATCAGTAATTTTCTATATCTTTGCCTAGAGAATCTAATAACAAGCTGTATTATAATGAATAAGTATCTATTAACAGCTCTTGCGCTATTTCTTTCCGTAGTAGCTGTAGGGCAAGAGGTGAGAGGAATGGTGGAAGATGATAAGAGTGGAGCATTGCCTTTTGCAACAGTTAAGGTGTTCTCACTCCCCGATTCTACCCTACTTGTTGCAGGAGTGACCAATGGAGAGGGGACTTTTGCCCTTCCTGTAAGCGGAGCTCAACTTCCTCTCTTGCTCAGAGTGAGTATGGTGGGCTTTTCGGAATCCGAATCGGTAGTTCATTCATTTTCAAATCATACCATAGTGCTTCCCGAGAGCGCTACGATGCTCGGCGAGGTTGCAGTTACAGCCAATCGAATTCCCCACCGTATGGTGGCGGGAGGACTGAGTACCTCGATAAGCGCTACGCCATTATCTCAGCTTCCTGATGTTTATAGCGTTCTTAGATGTATTCCTTTAGTAGAGGTTCAGGGGGAGGCTATTACTGTATCAGGTAAAGGTACTCCTATAATATATATCAATGAACGCTTGATGACTAATCCTAGTCAATTGAGGCAGCTAAAGCCTTATCTAATTAAGGATATTGAGGTCATCACCAATCCTAGTGCCCGATATGATGCTACAGTGCATTCGGTGATTAAGATATATACTAAGCGAGAGCCTGGTAGTGGCTTAAGTGGCTCTATAAGGGAGGATATGAATAAACAATTGGGGAAGAAGCTGGGCTTCGGAACTACCTTAGGTCTGAACTATCGAAGGGATAACTGGGACTTCTTTGTTGATGGGTACTATACTACTAAGCACTACGTTAGTGGCTCTAGCGAAGCTACCTTTACAGGTAAGATAAAGGATAGTGAATGGGTCAATAAGTCTCAAATTAAGAGCGATACTTACGACAAACTAGGAGGCGCTACTGTAGGAGTAAACTACGAAGATGACGAGCAGAGCTTCGGTATAAAGTATTCACTAGAGACTAAGGGAAGAGTGTCCGAGCTGTACAATGCTATGCTGAGCAAGCTGGATAAGAAGCCTGCGGTCACGCTCTATAATCACAACCTGATGCAGTCTCCTTGGTCTGTCTCTCATCGTCCGAGTCTCTATTATCTGCGGAGTATAGGTGAGTGGAAAGGGCAGTTGGATGTAGACTATTACCTAGCACCTTCGAATAACTTATCTCAAAGGGTGAGGGAAGGGTATACGACAGATTATGAATTGGATAATAAGGTGGGTAACTCTGGTGCTTCATATAGTTCTATAGGTGCACGTGCCGATTTTAGAGGCCCGCTATGGGGTGGTAGTCTAAACATTGGCGGCGGCTACTCATATATCCACAATAAGTTTTTCGCTTACAATGATGCTTCATTGGCTTTGCCTAATCTCGAGAGTAAGATAAGAGAACAGCTGATGGCTCTATACTTTGAGTATAGTATCCCGATATTGAAGCGTTTGCAGTTTACTGCAGGGTTGCGTATGGAGCGCCTCAATAGTCGATACTACAATAAGGAGCAATTGGATGAGGACAAGAGTAGGGTATGGACGAACTACTTCCCATCTTTCTCTCTAGCAGGCAAGCTTTGGGACGTCAATGCTCAGCTCTCTTTCCGTAGTTCTATTGAGCGGCCAAATTATTGGCAGTTGCAGCCACAGTATACTTACCTAAGTAGGTTTGAGTATCAGGTGGGCGACCCCTTACTTCGCCCAGCCATCGAGTACAATACGCAGTTGTTGCTCAATAAGAGTTGGCTTACTTTTATGATGGGTTATTCTTATACTGTAGATTGCTTGACCCAGACGACTGAGCTGATGAAAGACCTCAAAAACCCTGGGCAATACCTGCCGTACACTACCGTACTTAAGAACATTAATGCAAAGCCTCATCATAGTCTATCAGCGACATTGGTGGCGAGCCCCAAGATAGGCATCTGGCACCCTACGTTTACAGCGATGTTGAGCAAGATGTATGGGTATGATATTTGGTACTTTGACCAATTGATTACCAATCGTAAGCCTCTATTGGTTCTTGGGATGCAGAACCAGTTTGCATTCCCTTATGATATTACAGCTTCGCTGAATATGCAGTATATGCCTTTTGGAAATATCGATAACATAGAGATTATTAAGTCGGGACTAGACTCTTATATCCAGGTATCCAAACAGTGGCTGAAGGATAAGTCGCTGACTACCACAATTAGCGCGAATAACTTTGTTAACTATCATGGTATGAGGGCGAGGATAAGGACTAGACACACGGAAATTGTTGCACTAGACTATAGACCAACGACATTTATGTTCACTGTGTCTTATCGTTTTAATAGTACTCAACGCAAATATCAGGGGGTTGGTGCACTGGAGGAGGTTATAGAGCGTATGTAAAACCAAAGGGGCGGTGTGGGTGTTGTATCAGTATATGAATAAGGTTATGAATACTCGCATTGCTTTTTGGCTGAGCAATCCGTCATTGCTATGGCTGCCTTTTGCCTTCCCTTTTTTCTTCGGAGCTTGGGGCGTCCTTATCGGTGGCGTATTACTCGTGCTTATTATTGGGAAACGAAGGTCTATAAATAGTTCATGGAGACCGTTCCTCTTTTTACCACTCCTTATACTATTGTTGAGCATAGTGGGGAGCTATCTTTGGTTTCCGCAATGGGTGCCAGAGTGGGGGTTATTGTCGGTAGCTATCTCTGCAGGTTGGCTCTGGCGTATAGAGTATGTGCTATCGGATGACAGTCCTCTTGGTATCGAGGAGTGGTTATTTAGTGCTCGGCTATTTGGACTTGGGAGTCTTGCATACTTATTGCTGACGCTCATAGTCTCTATAGAGGCGTCATGGTTGCCTGGTGTATTGATTATTGCTGGTGTGCTATTCCATTACCTCAGGTTGGGACAACAGGTGGAAAAGAGTAGATTTAGTTGCCCTGTCTCTAGTCCACTAGTACGTATGGCTATTGTCAAAGGGGATGAAGTGTGGCTTACTGATCGCCCCTTTACAGGATGTTATATAGAGGGACAGGAAAGTCAGTGTCATGCTCCTATTTATAGGGATCATCCTTTGACCTCCTGTGTTAACCAAGACGAGACACCTGAGGAGGCTCTTACACGTGCTTTTGTTGCTGCTGGGCTTCGTTGCGAAACGACTCCTCGCTTCTTGCTTAAGTATCAGCATACTGTGTGCTCAAGTAACAAGCGTATGATATATCTTTTTGTCCTTAATGTGAGGTCGGAGGAATGCGCTGATATGCTTGAGCTTCGTGGTCATTTTTATTCCCCAGATCAGATTGAAGAACGATTGCAAAAGCATCTGTTTTCTCCCTTATTTGCGGATGAATACGCATATCTCAAGAATACCTTACTTAGGGTCAATACATTGAACGCCTAAGGTGGTAAAAGAGATTGGAAATTGGTAAGTTTGTGCTCAGGTATGATTAACCAATGAGGCGTATTTTGAGATGGTTGATGAGAAGTGGGATGGAATGCCCCAGCAGGGAGGTGTTGAGGATCGGAGAACTTGGGTCAAGACTTTTTGGGACTATGTAGAGGGGGATATCCTGGAGAGGAGATTTAATGGGCGAATGATTATGTGGATCATCGCCTTCACTTTGTATGCAATGTTTCAGGTGGGATTCAATTTTATGGGGATGCGCAAAGTGAAGACCATTTCGGATAATAACAATAAGTTACAAAGCCTCAAGATGGAGTATATCTCTATCTCTACTGATTTGATGGGGGATAGTCGTATCACGAGCATTGAGAAGAGGGTGGAGGAAGCTAGACTTGCTATCAATACTCCGAAGACAGCTCCTATTATCATTAAATAGGGATAGTCCGGTATGAATCATCTGGAAGAGAAGCAGCGGGAGCGAGGTAACCGACAAAGAACCTTGCGTATCCATAAAGGGTGGCAAAAGTATATGCTACTTGGAGTGATTCTCCTAGCCCTAGGGTGTTTGGTCGTGTTGAAGGCTACGGTTACGGCTACGGTCAATGCACATAAGTGGCAAGCACTTATGCCCACTCAGACGATAAGGAAAAATGTTGATCCGATTCGTGGTAATATCTATAGCGACTCGGACTTGCCCATAGCTATCAGTGTGCCAAGGTATGTCGTTGCGATAGACTTTGGGTCGAAAGGCTTTGAGGATGGCGTATTCAAGGAACAACTTGAGGATTTGTCTAAGTCCCTTTCTACCTTAATAGGGGACCGGTCTGCGGCAGAGTATAGACGTGTTCTATTGACTGGGAAGGGGAGAGGACGGTTTCATAGGATAATTAGGAGGGAGGTAAGCTATGTAGAGCTCCAAGAGATACGCAACCACCCTTACTTCAAAGGACGCTCTCGCTTCAAAAGCGGTCTTGTAACTGAGTCGTACGTTAGGAGGGCACACCCTTATGGGAATCTTGCTTTTCGTACGATTGGAAGGATTATGAATGAACCAGACTCTCTGGGGCTAACGCATGGTAATAGCGGACTGGAGATGAGGTTTGATTCGGTACTATGTGGTGTGCAAGGCGTTCAGCGGTTGGTAAGGATGCCAGCTAGAACTGTGCCTATCGTGGAGAAGCCAGCGCTAAATGGGATGAATGTCTATTCTACCTTGAATGTGGATATTCAGGATATTGCCGAGAAGTCCCTCCGTAAGACGCTAATAGAGGTGGATGCTGACTGGGGATGCGCTATTGTGATGGATGTGAAGACTGGAGCGATCAAGGCAATGGCTAATCTCGATCGAATGAAAGAGGGCGTCTATATGGAGAGCACTAATCATGCGCTAGCCGATCTTATTGAGCCGGGATCTACATTCAAGACTATTTCTATGTTGGCTGTTCTTGAAAATAAAGGCGTTAATCCTGAGGATACTATTGATGTTGGGAATGGGTTGTACTCGGTAGGAAGGGGTTTGGTGATACGAGATCATAACGCACACAAAGGAGGTTATGGTAAGATTACCTATAATGAGGTTATTTACTTCTCTTCCAATGTGGGAACAGCTAGAGCGGTTATGAAGACCTTCGGTGATAATAACCAAGCCTACTTGGATGCACTCATGAAGATGAATGTCTTTGACCAAATAGACTTAGAGATTCCTGGAACCGCGTGTCCGAAGATACAAAAGGATGTCAGTAAGTGGACAAAGAGTACTATGCCGTGGACTTCATTCGGGTACGAGGTCCTGGTACCACCAATATATACTTTACGGTTTTATAATGCGATAGCTAATGGTGGCAAGATGATGGAGCCCTACTTAGTTCGTGAGGTGAGTGGCAATGGTGAAGTAGCTTACGAGCGTGAACCGAGGGTCATCAACGAACAAATTGCTTCTGAAGAAGCTCTTGGCCAGATACGGTTTATGCTCCGAGGGGTAGTGACTAAAGGAACGGGTAAGGATATGAACTCTCCCTATGTCGCGATTGCAGGGAAGACAGGTACCGCACAAAAGCTCGGTGGAGGAACTTTCAAAGGTGGTGGACATAACGTCACCTTCTGTGGATACTTCCCTGCGGATAATCCCCTCTATAGTTGTATCGTTGTGGTGAGTCGCCCAAGAGGCGTATATCCGTCAGGTTCTATCCCTGGCAAGGTGTTGAGAGAGATTGCGGAGCAGACTATTGCCACCTCCTACACTGTGCCCATTAATGAGGTCAAGGCAGACTCTCTAGCGACCTTTAACCAAAGAGTACTGGCAGGGAATACCAAGAGTATTAAGAAAGCAATTAAGTATACAGGTGTTGAGCCCGATCGATTCGATAAGAAGTCTGAGTGGGTAAAGCATGAAGGTGGTGATAGTTTGCAGATGCTCACTTCCACTACTCCTCAGTCGGGCGTTATGCCAGACATGGTGGGTATGAGTGTGATGGACGCAGTATATCTAGGAGAGAAGTTAGGGCTTACGGTGAGGATATCTGGTAGCGGAGCTGTCGTCGGTAAGCAATCAATAAGAGCGGGGGAGAGGGCACGAAATGGACAACATTTATTATTGACTCTACAGAGGTAATAGCATGAAGTTAAATATAATGATGAAGGGTATTGCCCACGAAGTGGTGGCGGGTGATACAGATAAGGAGATAAAGAGCCTAACGGCAGACTCGCGGGAGGTAACCGAAGGGATGCTATTTGTGGCTTTGCGTGGAACAATTACGGATGGCCATGATTATATTGCACAGTCTATTGATAAAGGAGCTTCGGCTATCCTTTGTGAAGAGGTGCCTGATAATCGGGTGGAGGGTGTGACTTACCTAAGAGTAGAGCATACTGACATGGTTATCGGTGAGGTCGCTGCGAACTTCTATGAACACCCATCCGATAAGCTTAAATTAGTAGGCGTCACTGGCACCAATGGTAAAACCACTATTGCTACATTGCTTCATGGGTTATTTACTAAACTGGGTCATAAGAGTGGCTTAATCTCAACCGTTTGTGTGGTCGTTGATCAAGAAAGGATTCCTAGTAAGCTTACCACCCCCGATGCTCTTACTCTCCAGCGGTATCTTTGGGAGATGGTTAATGCAGGATGCGAATATGCGTTTATGGAGGTTTCTTCCCATGCAGTACATCAGTACCGTATACGAGGTGCTCATTATGTGGGTGGAATATTCACCAATCTTACTCGTGACCATTTGGACTACCATGGCACCTTCCTCAATTATCTTCATGCTAAACAAGGGTTCTTCGATAGTTTGTCTAAAGATGCCTTCGCCCTTACTAATATCGACGAAACTAATGGTATGGTGATGGTGCAGAATACCAAAGCGTCTGTGCACACCTATGGACTGAAGCGCGATGCAGACTTTAAGGGCAAGATTCTTGAGCAACATTTAGATGGAACTGACATGCTATTTAATGGGCAGGAAGTCTGTACAAGGCTAGTCGGAGGATTCAATGCATATAACATGCTCGCTATCTTTGGCGCAGCTGTACTTCTTGGTCAGCCCGAAGAGGAAGTGCTGACGGTGCTTAGTTCTCTTACCTCTGTGGATGGGCGTTTCCAGACTGTTACTTCTCCAAAGGGATATGTAGCGGTGATTGACTATGCTCATACCCCAGATGCGTTAGAGAATGTACTCGGAACGATTACTGATCTTCAGAAAAGTCATGGAGGTCGTATCCTATCAGTAGTCGGAGCTGGTGGCAACAGAGATACAGGCAAGCGCCCGATTATGGCTTCTGTAGCTGCGAAGTTATCAGATATTACTATACTAACATCTGATAATCCCCGCCGAGAGGATCCCGAAAAGATTATCGAAGATATGGCAGCGGGGCTTGATGCAGAGATGATGCGCCGTACGCTCAAGATTACTTCTAGGCGTGATGCTATCCGTACTGCGTGTACGATGGCAATGCCAAGCGACGTCATACTTATCGCTGGTAAGGGTCACGAAAACTACCAAGAGATTAATGGTGTTCGCCATCACTTCAGCGATCTTGAGGAGGTGGAGAAGATTATCGACGAAGAGAAAGGAGGAGCTACTAACTGATGCTTTACTATCTATTTGACTATCTACAGAAGATCGGTACTCCGGGTATGGGGGCATTCAGTTACACTTCTACCCGTGCAGCCTTAGCACTGATTGTGAGTCTTCTTATCAGTACGCTTATTGGTAGTCGGATTATCGATTGGTTAAGGGGGAAACAGATGTCCGATGCGGTACGACCTCTCGATATTGAGGGGCAGATGGCAAAGGTAGGTACCCCTACAATGGGTGGTATCATCATTATTATTGCCATCCTTATCCCCACACTTCTATTCAATAAACTCAATAACATTTATATCATACTAATGGTTATTACCACCTTATGGTTGGGTATGCTTGGGTTTATGGATGATTATGTCAAGGTCTTTAAGAAGAACAAAGACGGTATTCATGGACGGTACAAACTCATTGCGCAGCTTGGACTAGGTGTCATCGTAGCCTTAGTACTTCTTACAAGCCCATCAGTTGTGATAAAGGAGAATATTGCTACAGAGACTGTCAATAAAACTCTGGTCGTTACCCACTCCAATACAGAAGTTAAGAGTACCAAGACGACCATCCCTTTCCTAAAGGATAACAATCTAGACTATTCCGAAGTGGCAAAAGCGGTTGGCGTGAAGCAGAATGCTGAACTTCTTACCTTCCTCTTAGTGACTGTCGTTTTTGTGTTTATTGTTATGGCGGTCTCCAATGCTGCCAATCTCACCGACGGACTAGACGGGCTTGCTGCTGGATCGTCCGCTATCATAGGTGTTGCGCTTGGGATATTTGCTTATATGAGTTCCCATATCCAGTTTGCAAGTTACCTTAATATCATGTTCATCCCAGGAGCGGAGGAACTGGTAATCTTCGCTGCCTCCTTTATTGGTGCTACAGTAGGCTTCCTTTGGTACAACTCATATCCAGCCCAAGTATTTATGGGAGATACGGGTAGTCTTACCATTGGGGGTATTATCGCGGTATTCGCCATTATCATCCGTAAGGAGTTGTTGCTACCTATCCTCTGTGGTGTATTCTTTGTCGAAGCACTGTCTGTGATTCTGCAGACTACTTTCTTCAAGATTACTAAAAAGAGGACTGGCACAGGGCGTCGGGTATTCAAGATGACCCCATTGCACCATCATTTTCAGAAGCCATCCGGAGTAGTGGATGCCTTGATACAAGGTCCTACTAGACCAATTGCGGAGGCAAAGATTACGGTGAGATTTTGGCTTATTGGCATCCTTCTAGCAGTATTAACTATTGTGACTCTCAAGCTACGTTAATTCCAATTATGAGTAAAGAGTATTTTATCAATCGCACTAACCCTGAAGCGCCTATGGACGAACGTGGTGAACAAATCCCATTGGTCGAGATAATAGGGAAAGAGATCGTTATCCTCGGAGGAGGCGAAAGCGGAGTGAGTGCTGCACTACTTGCCAAGAAAGAGGGTCTTGTGCCATTCCTTTCTGATAATGGACCGCTAAAATCCGAGATGAGAGCTCTGCTTCAGTCGGAGCACATACCCTACGAAGAGGGAGGGCATATCCTATCCAATCTCAATCGCGCAAGTGAAGTGATTAAAAGTCCTGGTATCCCTGATACTGCCCCAGTAATAGTGCAGTGCGAGTCGATGGGGCTTCCTATTATATCCGAGATAGAGTTCGCTGCCCGATACCTGCGCCCTGAGCAGTTTATTGGTATCACTGGTAGCAATGGCAAGACCACGACCACTACATTAGTGGATATGGGTCTGAGAGCCGCAGGGGTACACAGTAGTGCTTGTGGCAATATCGGTGTCTCACTTGCTCGTAAGGTTCTCGATGGAGATGCCGACACATTTGCTATGGAGCTGAGTAGCTTTCAACTCGACAGCATGTACGATACGCACCTCCACATAGCTATGCTACTCAATCTCTCTCCAGACCACCTAGATAGGTACGACCATAAGTATGAAAACTATGCACTCGCCAAGTGGCGCATCTTCCGTAACCAAGGAGCGGGCGACTATGCGATCCTCAATGTCGATGACCAGTTCCTCTCTAAGCTAAGGATAGAGCATCCACTCACTGCCGAACATATGCTTACCTTCTCATGCAAAGATCCTAAGGCTACTGCCTATTTCGATGGCAAGACTATTCACTTACCAGGCGAAGTTACATACGACTTCAGTAGTTTCCGTCTTCGAGGAGAGCATAATGCCCAGAATGTCATGGCGGCTGCACTAGCACTCTATGCCTATGGTATTGCGCCCGATCACCCCGAGGTTGTTGAGGCTTTCTCCACTTTCGGTGGAGTTAGGCATCGTACTCAGATTGTCGGTGAGTGGCATGGCGTCACCTTTGTCAATGACTCTAAGGGTACCAATCTCGATGCCACTGCCCATGCCCTAAGTGCAATGCCCGATGGGCGTACCATCCTATTCCTTGGTGGTACAGATAAGGGGAATGACTACTCAGAGATATATGATTTGGTAAAAGCCAAAGCCAAAGCCCTCATCTTTCTTACCCTCGATACTGATAAGCTGCACAAGAGTTTCGATATTCTCCAGCTTCCGACCTCCACAGCCCATAGTATGGCAGAGGCGTTCCAACAAATACAGGCACTCGACCTTCATGAAGGAGATGTCGTCCTCCTCTCTCCAGCTTGCGCTAGTTTTGATCTCTTCAATAACTACGAGGATAGGGGCGACCAATTCGTCTCTGCTTTCCAGCAACTAGTCTAGAAGCTTTTCTTTGCTACTTGGTTGATTATGTGTAAATTTGCTTTGTAAACAAGGTATGAACAACTAAAGCAGAAAAGAAATGATTGATGTTATTGGAACAAATGCTGGACTAATTTGGCATGCTCTTGATGAGAGTAAAAAGCCACTCACGGTAAAAGAACTTCAGAAAGCTACTGGTATCCGTACGCAGGACGAAGTGCGCTTTGCACTAGGATGGCTCGCAAAGGAAGGTAAGCTTACTTTTGAGGGTGCCGATAAAGATGCTAAGATATCACTGGTGAGATAACCCAAGAGTATACAAAAGGGGGTACACCGCAATCGATGCTGTGTAGCCCCTTTTTGGTATCTATAGATGGATTATAGCAATAGAGAGCCGTGGTGATTGCACTCACCACGGCTCCCAGTGTTAGAATGAATGGCGTATTACATCATTCCTTCCATACCACCACCAGGCATTGCTGGAGGAGTTGGCTCAGGAATGTCGGTAATCACGCACTCAGTAGTAAGGAACATACCAGCGATGCTAGCAGCATTCTCCAAAGCTACACGAGATACCTTAGTAGGGTCGATGACACCAGTCTCGGTTAGGTGCTCATATTTGTCGGTGCGAGCGTTGTACCCGAAGTCACCCTCGCTCTCCTTAAGCTTCTGGATCACTACAGCACCTTCCTTACCAGCGTTGGCTAGAATCTGACGAAGTGGCTCTTCGATAGCACGGCGGATGATCTCGATACCAGTCTGCTCGTCATCAGTATCACCCTTCAAATCCTCAAGAGCCTTTGTAGCGCGGATATATGCCACACCACCACCAGGTACTGTGCCCTCCTCGATAGCAGCACGAGTAGCACTCAGTGCATCCTCCACACGATCCTTCTTCTCCTTCATCTCCACCTCACTTGGCGCACCTACGTAGAGTACTGCCACACCGCCTGCTAGCTTAGCCAGGCGCTCTTGTAGTTTCTCCTTGTCGTAGTCCGAAGTACTTGCCTCAATCTGGTTCTTGATGAATTGTACACGTGCTTCGATATCCTCCTTAGCACCGCTACCATTTACGATAGTTGTGTGATCCTTATCAATCGTTACCTTTTCAGCTGACCCCAGCATCTCCATAGTAGCAGCCTCAAGGCTTAGACCCGTCTCCTCGGTGATAACCGTACCACCTGTTAGCACTGCAATATCCTCTAGCATAGCCTTACGACGATCCCCGAAGCCTGGAGCCTTCACTGCAGCTACCTTGAGTGACCCACGCAGACGGTTAACCACAAGGGTAGCCAATGCTTCGCTCTCAATATCCTCTGCGATAATCAGCAGACCACGACCAGTCTGTACTACTTGCTCTAGGATGTGGAGAATCTCCTTAAGAGTGCTCACCTTCTTGTCATAGATGAGGATATATGGGTTCTCAAACTCCACCAACATCTTCTCGGTATTGGTCGCGAAGTATGGGGAGATATAACCCTTATCAAATTGCATACCCTCTACCACCTCGACAGTGGTATCCATGCCCTTTGCCTCTTCTACAGTGATAACACCTTCCTTCTTTACCTTCTCCATCGCCTCAGCAATGAGCTTTCCTATAGTCTCGTCACCATTAGCAGAGATCTTAGCCACGTGCTCAATCTTTGCTAGGTTATCACCAATCTCCTTGCTTTGCTCGCGGAGTGAAGCCACTACAGCAGCTACAGCTTTATCGATACCCCGCTTTAAATCCATTGGGTTAGCACCTGCAGCAAGGTTCTTTATACCTACATTAATTATACTCTGTGCAAGTACAGTCGCTGTAGTTGTACCATCACCGGCATCATCATTAGTCTTTGTTGCTACCTCCTTTACAAGCTGAGCACCCATGTTCTCAAATGGATTCTCAAGCTCTATCTCACGTGCTACAGACACACCATCCTTGGTGATGTGAGGGGCACCAAACTTCTTGTCGAGTATTACATTACGTCCCTTAGGACCGAGCGTCACCTTCACTGCATTTGCCAGCTGGTCTACACCACTCTTAAGGAGCTCCCTTGCTTCTGCTTCAAACTTAATCTGCTTAGCCATATATCTTATTTATATTCTTTTCTAATTATATTATTTTACTCAATCACTGCTAGGATGTCGCTCTGTCGCATCATGATGAACTTCTTGCCTTCAAGCTCCAGTTCAGTGCCAGCATACTTGCCATAGAGTACGCGATCTCCCTTCTTTAGGAGCATCTCCTCATCCTTAGTACCCTTGCCAGTAGCCTCCACTATGCCTTGAAGGGGTTTCTCCTTAGCTGTGTCTGGGATAATAATCCCACTTGCTGTCTTCTGCTCTGCCTCTGCAGGTACCACAAGTACCCTGTCTGCCAATGGTTTGATATTCATATCTATTACGTTACTTATATGTTGATTATTAAATATTCATCTACTAGTTCTATGGAATAAACGTGCCAATGCGGTCTCCCTGACAAAAGCGACACGAGATGACAGACTCGGATAGACAAAAAAGCGCCGCTAGTGACTCCACTAACGGCGCTGTATCTGCTCTTCCACTTGGACTTGAACCAAGGACCCTCTGATTAACAGTCAGATGCTCTAACCAACTGAGCTATGGAAGAATAATTCTTATCTCTAAAATGTAGCTCTTCCACTTGGACTTGAACCAAGGACCCTCTGATTAACAGTCAGATGCTCTAACCAACTGAGCTATGGAAGAATGTTTCGCAACCCTAGTATCGTTGGATTGCTCGGCAAAGATACTATAAATCTCGAAAGTAGCAAATAATTCTATGGGAAATCTTACGATAATTTGCCTTCATCTGTTATCGAGGAGGGACATCTTACGTGGAGTAGAGCATATATGTGCTGGCGCAATGCCTATGAATTAATTCGGCATTCACGGCTGTTCGCCACACCATATCTTAGAAAATGAGTAATTTTGAACCCTGAATCGATAGAGACCTTGCTTTCTATAGATACCTATAGAAGTATGAGTCCCCTCCGAGTGGAGGAAGTTATGTCTCTTGATGAAGATTAGAAGAATCAATATAATATCAATTGTATGAATACTCACTTTTATACTTGTAGGCGATTTGCTCTACTATCTTTCGTTATTGCCTTTTGGGGCTTCTCTAGTGCTTTCGCCCAAAAGGGGATTGTCCATCTTGTTGGTGCTGGTCCTGGCGATTCAGAGCTTATTTCTGTGAAAGGAGTAAAGGCACTGAAGCAGGCAGATGTCGTGCTCTACGATGCCCTTGCCAATCCAGAGATACTACTCCACTGCCGTAAGGATGTCCGACTTATTCCTGTGGGCAAGAGAGCGGGGCGCCCCTCTATGAAGCAAGAGGAAATCAATAGACTCCTTATTGACGAAGCCAAAAAGGGCAATTTCGTAGTCCGACTCAAAGGTGGTGACCCTTTTGTCTTCGGGCGCGGAGGTGAGGAGCTACTCGCTCTAGCCAAAGAGAATATAGAAGTCAAGGTGGTTCCTGGTGTGACAGCGGCTATTGCAGCTCCTGCCTATGCTGGAATCCCTGTAACTCATCGTGCATTGGCTAGGTCATTCACCCTTGTTACCGCAAGTACTAAAGACCAAAACCTTCAGAACGCCCTCAAGTGGAAGTCGCTCGTAGAGCTAGGTGGTACAATCGCATTTTATATGGGCGCTCGCATCGTTCCTGAGATTTGCCAGCTCCTGACTACTGAGGGGCTATCTCCAGAAACACCTGCAGTAATTATCAGTAATGGTACTCTGCCAGCTCAAAAGGTTATACGTGGGAGCATCAAAGACTTCACACCTACATTTGCCGATTATGAGCATCTGACACCAGCGCTCTTTCTTGTGGGAGATGTTATAGAGGTGGTCAAAGACTATCAGATGCCAGAGCCTACTCCAGAACTTAAGGTGTTGGCAATTACGCTGAACCGAAAAGTGAGTGAGCTCTGCCCGAGGATTGAGGATAATGTGCTACTCGCTGAGACGTTCCCTAGCACTAGGGTAGATCTCTATAGTCAAGACTATTTAGAGCTTCTAAAGAGTGTCGGATTTACCCACATGGTATTCTCTAATACCAAAAGTGTAGAAGCCTACTTCAAGGCCTGCCAAGAGAGTGGAATAAATTTCATAGGCGACAATACTACTCTTATTACGTTGGGGGAATCTATAACCGATTTGCTGAAAAGTAGGGGCTACGAAGCTGTTACTCTAAAGTCTTATAACGAAGTGGCAACCTATCTAGTAGGAGATAAGGCCAAGACGTTCTCCTCTAAGTACGATGCCGTGTCAGGAGCCACAAAACCTGCCAAGAAGACACATTGATCTTCTACAAAATGCATGAGTGATCACAAATTACGGGGTAGCAACCCCACGTCCTCGCTAGGGGCAGATTCGCATAACGCGTGATATTAGCGATGCTTTCCAGTGTCACGCTATCCCTCTCTCAACTTATTGTAACAGCTACTATCAGTAAGTATTTTGCTTGCTGATAGTAGCTGTCCTTTTATAGATACATAGACCATCCAATAGAGGAGTTAGTTTTGGTATACTCTCTCCTTGTTACACATCCAATGTGTTTACTCCTCTATGCTAAAGTCTTTTAAATGGGTAGAATTCATATTCTCCAGTCACATCACATCCGGTATAGAGTAGAGTATTATTCTTCTCAAATCGGTATAACTGTTTGTGGACACTTCTGCCAATTTTGCAGCCATCACCCATAAGTAGAATAAAGATTGCACTGTCTTTTGTGTAAAAGTAGTGCTTAATCTTTCTCCCGCTATCGCTAATATCGGAAAATATACATTCCCCATTTGCTTTATATTCAATAATGTAATCCCCATATAACTCTTGAGTCTCTGGGTTAAATGATCGCCATTTACCGATGAGGAGAGGATCTCTCTCTTGGCTTCTAAAGTACTCAGGGGTTTCCTCTTTGCTATATCGATAACATCCACTGAGCGAAAGCGTCAGGATGGAGAAAATAACGAATAAAACTATCTTTGCTTTCATAATCATAGACTATAAATATTTGCACGAAAACATAAACATCAATATCAATGGGATTCAACGTCTCTTCTGCTCATAGAGCAGGAAACACTAAATAGCAATAGTGTACAAGCTGAGAAAACTGTACACATGAAAGCAATTGTCTTTCTGTTCATAGATACAAACTTTATAGATTAAAAATGCTTTACTAAACAATCGATATGTTATTGGTGCAAACATACAAATAAAATCAATACAACAACAATATAGTCAAAATAAAGTGTAATATAACAGAAGGTGTAAAGGTAAAAGATAATCTACATAAGGTATTAGGAGCATCTACAGTGGAGTGCAATATTATTTCTCAGCACAGAATTCGCAGGTGTGATTGCAGTTTAGTGGTAGCAACCTTCATATATTATTATCGCAATATATTATAGTACAGCATATTGCGTTGTTGGTAAATCCGCTCAGGGGAGCGACAGTTGTGGCTCGCCAGAGTAGTGAAATTTATTCCTAGGAATAAATAAATTTATTTGTACAGATAAATATTTTTATTCCTAGAGAAAAATAAATTTATTCCTAGGAATAAATTTTGGTGATTGCGCGAGCTATTTTTGATGAGATACGTCTTCGTTATGAGTCGTATGTGTATCCACTCTTACGATTGTGTGTTCTGTCTGTATTAAGTGATTGACAATTATGGTAGTTAATAGGATTGTTCGATTGGATAATAGTTGGGGTCCACAATCGAATTAGGGTGTTAACACATCGTTCATTCACTAAATCATATTGAGAAAAATTCAGAATCATCAAAAAAAACTATTACATTTGCACTCGTGGAGATGGTGATGCACAGAAGCATTCGCTTTGTTTATATGGTGCATAAGAGGGAATCCAGTGGAACTCTGGAGCAGTGCCCGCTACTGTAAGCTATTATTATGCCTTCGGATAATCTATTCAACCACTGTCTTGAATAAAGATGGGAAGGTCGTCCGAGGTAAGCAAGCCAGGAGACCTGCCATGTCCAATGAGTATTATTGCACTTCGGGGAGCAGAGTGCTGGTATTATTTTGAGATTTTTTTTCAACCCATGAGAAGTTTTCTACTGACGGCAGTTTGTGTCGTTGTGGCTATGCTATGTAATCAAGATCTCTATGCTCAGAACAAAGTCTTTGAGCGTGACCCCCTATTTGAAAACCTCGAACAAGGAGACAAGGGTGCCATACTGATGGTGCACTTTGGTACGACACACGATGATACTAGGGCGCTTACCCTAGATGCCATCAATGCAGCTGTGAAACTACAGCACTCCAACCTTGAGGTCCGTGAGGCTTATACCTCTAGGATTATTATTAAAAGACTTGCCGACCACAAGGGTATTATTAAGCTGAATCCTTCTCAGGCGCTCAATAAACTACATGAGGATGGTTATACCCATGTACTTATCATCTCTACTTCGCTGACTAATGGCGTAGAGATGGTATCGGTAAGGCAAGAGGCAGAACAGGTAGAAGGTCTCTTCAAAAGGCTAAGGGTAGCAACCCCGCTGCTCTATCATGAGTCGGACTACTCCGAGATGCTAAAGGTAATGACAGAGGGTGCGCAACCAGATGTGGCTACGATATGGGTAGGTCATGGTACTTATGATGTCGCTACAGCACAGTATGCGATGCTCGATCACATGCTTCAAATTGGAGGATATACTAATATTATGATAGGATGTGTAGAGGGGTATCCTCATTTCGAACAAGCATTACAGAGGCTTAAGGCTTCAGGGCTCAAAAAAGTACTGCTCAGACCTCTTATGATTGTAGCCGGAGAGCATGCAAAGGAGGATATTGCTGGAGAGTGGCAGGAGCTATTAACGAAGGAGGGTTACGAAGTGGAAGCAACTATTCAGGGCTTAGGAGAATTGCCACAGATACTGAAGGTTATTAATGATAAGATTGACTTCTACTCCAATCATCGACGAGTGTTGATTGGAGAGAAGAAGAAGGTCTATGAGGTTACAGGCGAAAAACTCCATGCCGATGAGTAATAGACTGGCATTATCGTTAGCCCTTAGTCTCATCTACTCTATTGGAGCGTTGGCACAGTCTTTTGTGCTAAGCGGTAGGGTGGTAGATGATAAAAGACACCAACCACTCCCTTATGCTATTGTCTCTATCGAGGGCAGAGGGAAAGTGTGTGCAACGGATGCCAAGGGCGCATTCAGTATGAAGTTAACCCCAGGCAGATATACGCTTGAGATTGCTCTACTTGGCTATAAGACAGAGGTTCAGAAGGTGCAGTTGGATAAGGATACCAATATTACGTTTAGCCTCAAGGAAGATTATAAGCTCCTCGGCGAGGTGCTCGTGGTAGGCCCAGACCACACTCAGCAGATGCAGGAGGGGGTGTATGCAGCTAAGAGTTTGAGTATCCGCCCATATGTGGCGTCCAATAGTAGTCTCAATCAGCTCATGTCGTACACGAGTGGTGTGCGTATCAGGGAAGATGGCGGTATTGGCTCGAGCTTCGATCTCTCGCTAGGTGGGTTAGGGGGTAATGCGATACGGTACTTTATTGATGGTGTACCTCTTACGTCTCTGGGGAGCGGGGCGAATATTGCCAATCTGCCTATTAATATTGTGGATAGAGTAGAGGTGTACAAGGGGGTTGTCCCTCCAGAACTGGGGCTTGATGCGCTAGGTGGTGCTGTGAATATTGTTACCCGTAAGGAAAGCAAAAACTTCTTGGATGTCTCTGTCAATGGAGGTTCGTTTCATACCTATGGTGCCGATATCAATGGCTCGTATAGGCACAACGATAATGGCTTTACTGTCCGAGGAGACGCTAGCTATACCAGCTCCCGTAATGATTATATGATGAAAGGTGTGGAGGTCTGGAATGCTGATAAAAATGAGTTTCAGAAAGGAGACTATCGTCGCTTCCACGATGGCTATTGCTCTATAAATGGAGAACTACAGGTAGGATTTACGCAGACAAAATGGGCGGATGAAGCTCTCGTAGGAGTCTACTATGCTAAGAGCCGTAGTGAGATACAGACTGGTTTTAGCCAACAAAGGGTGATTGGAGCCGCCGAGAGGCATAGGGATGCTCTTCGTCTCTCCCTAAACTATAGTAAGAAGGACTGGTTGGTAAAAGGGCTTACCGCTAAGCTCTTTGCGTCTCATACTTGGGAGCATATCTTGTATGCTGATACTACGTTTAGGCAGTACCGTTGGGATGGCTCGTACGAAGAGGTGTATAGAAACGAAGTGATGGGGCGGGGCAATAAGATACTCAGGCATACTAAGCGCCCCACTACTATCCTAAGAGCTAATTTGGCATATCATCTGACGCCAATTAGTTCACTCAACTTTAATTATACGCTAACGGCCAATCAAAATAAGCGAAGCGATGACTACGATAAGACCTTTGTGCCGACCAATGACTTCCTCGCGCGCCATATTTTGGGGCTTTCGTACAGTCGATACTTTTGGGGTGATAGGATCAATTCTACTTTGTTCCTAAAGGACTACATATTCCGAGCCAGGATGGAACAAAAGGATATGTCTTGGATTACTGGGGCAAAGGATGTGGAACCTAATCTCACGCGTAACCAAATAGGTTTTGGTCTGGGCACTAGGGTGACCTTCGCAAAGGAGGTGGCTCTAAAGGCTTCCTATGAGCGTGCTACAAGGCTTCCTACTGCGCGCGAATTTCTGGGCAATGGCGCAAGTATTTACCCTAATTTCAAGCTAAAGCCAGAGCAGGCACACAACCTGAATGTCGCACTCTATGGCAATATTCAGATAAGTGAGGCGCACCAAATGAGTTATGAGGCAGCGTTATTTATGCGCGATGTGACCAATTACATACGGCGTAAGATTACGAGTGATGATATAAGTACTTATGAGAATGTCGGCGCTGCTCGGGTGCTGGGAGGTGAGGTAGATGTGCAGTACCGGTATAAGCACCTCTTGGACTTCGGTGTCAATGCAACGTATACGGATGAACGTAATAGGAGTGAGAGGCTTTCGGATGGTCGACTCGATATTACCTATAACAACCGTATCCCTAATAAGCCATTCTTCTATGCCAATGCGAGTATGGGTGTTTCTTTGGAGCATCCTTTTGGAGTACAGCGTAGCCAGTTGAGGTTGAATGCCTCATTTGGATATGTGCGTTGGTTCTATCTTACTTGGGCAGCCTTTGGGGCTAAGGAGTCTAAAGCACTGATACCCACTCAGACGACGACTAACGTAGGTGCGACTTGGGCATTTAATAACCGTAGGCAAACTATTTCTGTCAATTGTAATAACCTCTTTGATGAGATTAATTACGACAACTACAAACTGCAAAAGCCTGGTCGTTCGATATTTGTTAAGCTCACAACATTTATAAACTAATTGAGTATACATTTTATGAAGTGTAAGTTTTTAATTTCTTTCGTGGCAATATTGATGGTTGCCATGACTACTAGCTGTGGCAAAAAGGAAGCACCAGATGACTTCGAAGATTCTCTCCCAGCTAAGTATGACTTGTGGCTAGCTATAGGGGAGGGTACTTCTTCAACCCCAAAACAAGACCCTCACGTAGTGAAAAAGATGCCAACCCTCCTAGAGGGGGAGTATGACATTCGTAATAAAGGAGCTGAAACAGAGAAATCGGGTATCACACCATTCGTAATCTATCACAAAGGTTACTATTATAGCCTGAATAGGGATTATAACTTTGGGAAGTACAAGATCTCTCACAGGAATGTTGCGATTGTTAAGCAGTTCCCACTTAATGAACTGAGCGATAGACGATTTGCACATGCGTGGCTGGATGATAAGACATTGATCATGGTGGGCGCGCCTAAAAATAAGCTGTCTGTGAACTGGGTGAAGGTGGATGCCGAAAAGATGGAGGTAATAGCGAAAGGTACGCTGAAGTTCCCTCAAGAGCTTGGCGAAAAGGATATGTACTCCTCATGTGGTTTGATGGCACTCAGAAGGACCGACAATGTGCTATTGTACAACTATAGGCTTGAGGATAGGAACAAGGATAAGTCGGAAAAGAAGCCAGATAGCCATGGATACTTCTTTACCGCTACTATTGACCTCGCAACAATGGCAGTTAAGCATGTAGAGAAGGAGACTAGGGCACACCGTCCTGGATTCGTCTCTTTTGGTTCTCTAAGGCAAGACCATGGTTTCTTTGATGCCAAGGGGGACTATTATATGCTTTGTAACACGACCAATGAGGGGGCAACTTCTTCAAGCCAACAGCATGGTCATATCTTGCGTATCAAGGCAGGGGAGTATAAGGCAGATCCTAACTTCAAGATTGATATCATGGAGCATAGTAAGATCATCACAATGCACCACATGAAGGGCAGCAAGGTAATTGTATATCTGGAGAATCCAGTTTATACTGGGGCAAAAGGCTGGAGAGATCCTATCCGTTTCTTCTGGGCTGTTGTGGATTTGGAGACTAAAGAGCAGTACCGTATTGAAGGTATTCCATTTAGCCAAGGTGGTAACTATACCCAACTTATCGTGGTGGAGAAGGACTATGCTCTACTCGGTATCAGTGATAAAGAGCAGACTAAGTTCTACAAGTTCGAGTACGATAGCAAGAAAGTGACCGAGGCCGCTAAGCTAAAGCCAGGCTACTTCGCCGATCGTATTATAGTACTCGATGAGTAACTTGTAATAATAGGAGATATCGTTTGTTTGCTCTATTGTGCAAATATCGATTGATGATTTCATCCTGAGATAGTAGTTGTAGTCTACTATTTCAGGATGAATCGTATCTGGGGGAATGGTCTAGTGCCCTCGTGCGCTCTTCTACCTTTTTTTGGTACATTTGTGGGAGTGAAGGGGCGTTGCCCATATTGTGTAATATAAATGGATGCGTGATGATGGATCATAAGGGGCATAGTTATTTTTATGTGGTGGCAGTATTGCTATTTGGTAGCCTATTTCTAAGCAGTTGTGGCAAGCAAAAGCAATCAACTAGTGGAGGACTATTTGGTGCAAGTGGTACACCAATGGAGATGGTGGCTGTGGTGCCATTGGAATATGATACCCCGGCACTGAGGGATAGCATCAAGGCAACTTTCGGCAGACCAATGCCTATATTACCACAGGCAGAGCCTATGGTGACTGTCATGACGACAACTGAGAAAAACTTTACTCAGATGTTCAAAACGATGCGTAATGTGCTCTATATCTCTATAGATCCTGAAATGTATACTCGACCTTCTGTGGGTCTTGCACATGATCAGTATGCGAGTGGGCAATTGATTATCCATGCGAAGGCAGGAAGCGTAGAGGACTTCTATAAATTGCTCAGGCAGAGGGGGGGATATCTTACAGACATAATCCATAGCGAAGAGATGAAGCGAATGAGTATGAGTTTTGAAACTACTTATTCAAGCGCCTTAGCGAAGTTGATACAGGATTCTATCGGAGGTTGGACTATCAACGCTACTAATCTTTTGAAGTTTACCAATACGGCTGATGACTTTGTGTGGGCTTCAGACCAAGGGCAGAAGGGTCGTACCGACTTGATGATTTATACTTATCCATTGGAGACTGTGGGGAGCCTCGAACCAAGCCATATTATTGCGATGCGTGATAGTGTATTGCAGCGGAATGTGAAGGGACAATATGAGGACTCCTATATGACGACGGAGAAGAGAATCCCTCCGAAGGTAAAGAAGTTTGAATACAATGGTACTCAGCGTGTAGAACTTCGTGGTCTTTGGGCTATGGTTGGCGATATGATGGGTGGTCCATTTGTACTGCACGCGGTGCCAGATGTAGCAAATGGACGTGTGGTTGTGGCAGAGATGTCTATATTTAACCCTGGGGGAAAGAAGAAAAGTCTGATGGTGTATGCTGAGTCTCAGCTGTACACCTTGCGTCCGGTAACGGAATAATTAGAGAATAGATGGAAGGCAGGGCAATAATAGATATTGATGATTGCCTTTTGTATTGGAAGTAATAAGGAATGAGTAAGATAAAAATTGGAATCACCCACGGTGATTTTAATGGTATAGGATATGAGGTGATCCTCAAGACACTTGTGGATGATCGCTGTGTCGAGCTTTTTACCCCAGTATTGTATTGCTCGAGCCAAGCGCTGAGCTATTACAAGAAAGGGCTGGGGATTAATGTTACGCTCCGTAACAATATCGTGAAGAGTGCTGCTGATGCGGTGGAGGGTGAGCTCAATATCGTGGAAGTGAATACCGATGGGGGAGAGGTGAACGTATCGCATGGTGCGCAGAGCGCTTTGGCAGGCAAGCTGGCAGAGCGTGCATTGGTGGCTGCTCGGGAGGACTTGTTGAGGGGCACTATCGATGCTGTGGTAACGGCTCCTATTAATAAGGAGGTAATGGGACAGCAGGGATTCCCTTTTGTGGGGCATACCGACTTCTTCGCAGAGCCATTTAGGGGGAGTGCTGAACCTATGATGCTCTTCGCTGCTGATGAGGTTAAGGTAGCACTGTTGACAATACACATGCCTCTAAGAGAGGTGCCACAATATGTTACCAAAGAGAGGGTGTTGAGTGCCATTTCTGCCGTGGAGCATACTATGCAGCAGGACTTCGGAGTGGAGAAGCCAAGGATAGCGGTATTGGGGCTCAATCCTCATGCAGGAGAAAATGGACTATTAGGTCATGAGGAGGTAGATGTAATAGCACCAGCCGTAAGTGAGGCTTGGACATCGGGCTACCATGTCTTCGGTCCATTTGCAGCAGATGGGTTCTGGGGTAGCGGTAATTATAGACAGTTCGATGTAGTACTCTCTATGTATCACGATCAAGGTCTACTTCCGTTTAAGTTGCTCGCTATGGATGAGGGTGTCAATATTACATGTGGGCTTCCTATCATTCGTACTTCGCCAGATCATGGTACGGCTTTTGATATCTCTGGTAAAGGAATAGCAAAGGAAGTGTCGTTTAGAAACGCAATCTACCGAGCGATAGATATTCACAGAAATAGGGTGCGTTATCGAGAGACTACTGCCCATCCACTGCAGAAGCAGTATGTAGAGAGAGGAAAAGACAATGTGCGTCTGGATCTCTCCAAGAGTGATGATGAGTTATAATCGATTAATTTAATGCTAGTGTTATGTTTAATGATAAAGTTATAGTCTACACTTCTGGAACATTTGATATGTTTCATTACAACCATCTTCGAATGATTAATTACGCCAGAGCGTTGGCTGATATTCTAATTGTGGGGGTGAGTACAGATGAATTGGTGAAGAGTTATAAGGCAGCACCAATCATCCCATTTGAGCAGAGGATGCAGATTATTGAGGCATTGAAGACCCCAGACCTAGTGATACCTCAGCATACTTTGGATCATACGGAGACGGTAAAGAAACTGAATATCGATGCCTTTGTGGTAGGGGATGACTGGTATGGTAAGTACGACTATCTCAAGAAGATGGGCGTACAGGTATTTTACTTCCCATACGGTGTGGGTGTTACTAGTAGCAATATCAAGGAGGCTGCAGCGGAGTCATACAATGCGCATCTACACGAGCGTAGGCGGGAGAAGCCTAGCCCTGGTATGATGATTGATGACAACTGCGATAAGGAGAATAAGTAGTACGTATGGGACATAAGGTATTGGTGACTGGTGGTTCGAAGGGTATCGGACTAGCAGCTGTCGAGGCAATGGCTAAGCGCGGTGATGTAGAGGAGATCTTTCTTACCTACAATAGCGATGCTGAGCGAGCATTGGAGGTGCTGGAGCAGCTAGGGGGTACCTATGATGATGTGACGTTTCACCTATGTCAGCTGGATGTGACTGATGCACAAGAGGGCGAGGCGCTAGAAGATGCCCTTGAGCAGCTAGACTTCGTCCCCACCGTGGTGTGCTTCAATGCCAATGTAACCAATAGGTCTCCGCTAGAGGAGCTAGATATGGAGGAGTGGCGTCGTCTATTTCAAGCCAATGTTCACTTCCCTGTGGAGATGACCAAGAGGTTAGCCCTAAAGATGGTAGAGGGTGGGGTGTTCCTCTTCACTGGTTCGATGATGGCGATTCAACCCCATTCGGTGTCGCTTGGATATGGTGTGAGTAAGAGTGCAGTGCATGCACTGGTAACTAATCTCGTGAAGCACCTAGAGCCTTATGGGCATAGAGTGGTGGGAATTGCCCCTGGGTTTGTAGATACCGAATGGCAGAAGACCAAACCGGCAGAGATTCGTGCAAATATTGAGGCGAAGGTAGCGCTGCACCGCTTCGCCACACCAGCAGAGGTCGGCTCGCTATTTGCCTACGTACTGGATAACGCTTACTTCAATGGTGATATCCTCACATTGTCGGGCGGTTATTCATATAAGTAAGAGAGAACTCATGAATAAAGATAGACTAGAAAGGAGTGAAGCGTACTTAAGCTCGCTGAAGTCCTTGGAGACAGAGAATTATATAGACAGGGTGTTCTACCGTCCTGTCGGTTTTAGGATAGCATGGTCTTTGAGAAGGTCGGGCATTACGCCTAATACCATTACGGTAATTAGTATTGTGGTGGGGATGATGGGCGCTTGGCTGTTTTATTACGAGTCGATAGGGATGATCCTTCTGGGCATTGCTGGGCTTGTGGCAGCGAATATCCTTGATTGTGTAGACGGGCAATTGGCTCGCCTTACGGGCATCAAGTCTAAGATAGGGCGCATCCTAGATGGTATGGCTGGTGACTTATGGTTTATCACATTGTACATTGCCATTTCGCTACGTATGTATGATACGACAGGGGAGTGGCTGTTCTTTGTCGTGGCTGGGCTATCAATGTTGAGCCATTTGACACAAGCAGCACTTACTGATCTCTATAAGACGTTTCACCTTTGGGTGATTGGTGGTCGGAATGGCAAGGAGTTTGAGAGCTATGAAACGGTGAAAGCGAAGGTCGATGCGATGCCAGCAGGTTTCTCTAAGCTCCTGAGTCGCATCTACTCTTACTACACGCTAATGCAGGCTAAGCTCAGTCCAAGACTTCAGAGGCTGGCTAGTCGATTGGTGGTCAGTCCATTCACGGACGAGGAATCTCGAGGGTTTAGACAAGGGAGTATGCTGATACAGAAGCTCATCAACCTAATGACTTTCAATGGTCGCACACTTGCGCTCTTCGTCTCTGCTCTTGTGGGGCTTCCTTGGTTTTACTTTGTGTATGAGATATTGTTCCTGAATATTGTACTATTAGTCTCTCGTGCCCAGCACGAGACCTTGTGTAAGATTTATCTTGAGTGGCTAAATCATGAGTGAAAAGAGACAAGTAAATCCTGACAACTTCTTGGTAACAGTAGATGATTTAGGAGATATCCTTCACCCTCTATTTAAGAACCCCTTTGGAAGACTACTGGGTGAAGGGCTCCTGAGCCTATTGAAGGTCAAGGATCTCAATAGGATTCACGATAGATATTGTCATCTTCATGGGACAGAAGTTACCAAAGCGATTTTGGCGGACGCTCGTATTGATGTTACTTACACACTCCATGGGGAAGAGAACTTGGAGCTAATGAAGGATATTGGTGGTTTCTTTACCATTTCAAATCATCCTTATGGAGGGCTAGATGGCATCATACTGATAGATATCATTGGCAATATCCGTGATGATTTCAAAGTATTGGTCAATGGTTTTCTTAATCGAATCACTGCATTCAAGGACTATTGGATACCTGTTCAGCCGAGAGTAAATAAGAAGAATTACGTGCATGACCCATCTAAGAATATTACTGGAGTACGTATGGTAGCTCATCAGATACAGGAGCATCACCCCGTGGGGATGTTTCCTGCTGGTGGTGTGCCTCATATTGATGATGTCTTGGGACGTCCAGTAGAACAGCTTTGGCAGATGAACAACGTGAAGATAATGAAGTCGGCGGGCGTGCCAATGTTCCCTATAATGTTTGAAGGGAACAATTCTCGTGGCTACTATTGGTTTGCTAAGAAATATGGTTACTTCCCAGCTTCTATCTTGCTGCCTCGTGAGATCACGAACAAGAGGGGGACTAATATAGATGTATATGTAGGCGCTCCCATATCGGTAGAGGAGATGAGCGCTACCAATGACCTTAGGAGTGCGCGCGAACTAGTGATGCGAAGGTCTCTAGAGTTACTCCCTTCCTATAAAGACATAATTGATAAAATCAAATTCAGGTAATTATAATGAGTAAGTGGCGCAATAACCGAGACTTGATATACTATGGTCTTATGCTCATAGTGGGTGTCGTTGCGGTTATCCTCCTTACCCTAGTTCCCGACCCGAGTGCGGTGCCTACAGGAGGAAATGGTACGTTTGGAGAAGCGTTTGGGATCTTTCTAGACTTGTTCAAGGGGCATATAATCTCTCCGTTTGGATTGCTATTACTCCAAGTAATAGTCATCCTTATCTTTGCGAGAATAGTAGCTTGGTTTTTCACTAAGCTAGGTCAACCCTCCGTTATCGGAGAGATATTAGCGGGAATTGTCCTTGGTCCTTCTGTGATGGGTTGGCTATGGCCAGAGGGATTTCAGTTCCTTTTCCCCAGTGCGAGCCTGCACAACATCTCCCTACTGAGTCAGTTCGGTCTTATCTTCTTTATGTTTGTCATAGGGATGGAGCTAGATCTCGACGAGATACGGAAGCAGCTTCGCAAGAGTTTCGTCATCGCACATTCGGGCATCGTGGCACCTTTTATACTAGGAGTGATGGCGTCCATTATCTTATATGATACATATGGAGGGGAGAAAAGTTCGCTTCTCACCTTCGCTCTCTTCGTAGGCATATCACTTAGCGTTACCGCTTTTCCCGTACTCGCTAGGATTATTCAGGAACAAGGCAAGATGAAAGACCCCATTGGCGTCCTCTCAATGGCGAGTGCTGCCAATGGCGACATTACTGCTTGGTGCTTGCTTGCGGTGATAATGGCTATCGCTCAGGCGGGGTCACCACTTAGCGCTCTCTTCACAGTGCTCTTCGCTGCGGTGTATATGCTGGTGATGTTCCTCATCGTACGCCCTGCATTTGCCGTGATAGGTAGCGCCTACAATACCAAAGAAGTTGCGGGCAAAGGTATCGTGGCTCTTGCATTTGTTGTCCTACTCATCTCCTCTTATGTCACCGAGATACTTGGGTTGCATGCCCTCTTCGGAGCGTTTATAGCTGGAGTGGTGATGCCTACCAATCTGAACTTCCGTCACATGCTCACCGAGAAGGTTGAGGATGTCTCCCTTGCCGTCTTCCTTCCCTTGTTCTTCGTCTCTAGTGGTCTCTCCACACAGATAGGGCTACTCAATACACCTGCTCATTGGTGGGTGACCTTGGCCATCACCCTTGTGGCAATACTTGGCAAGGTAGGTGGCACATACGGTGCGTGTCGTGTAGTGGGAGAAACGAGGCGAGACAGCCTATACATGGGCGTCTTGATGAACACGCGAGGGCTAATGGAGCTCGTTATCCTATCCATGGGCTTGCAATTGGAAATCCTTTCTCCTGTGATGTACGCGATACTTGTTATCATGACCTTGGTTACCACCTTTATGACCACGCCTATTCTCCACCTAGTGAATAAGCTATGGCCGGCAAAGATAGTGAAAGCGGTGAAGGATGGCTTCCACATCCTCTTCTCCTTTGGACGTAGTCGTACGGGCATTACCATGATGAGAATCGTGGAGAGCTTCTTCCCCAAGCTCCAACAGAAGATAAACCTTGTGGGGCTTCACCTTACCATTGGTAGCGATACCAGTTGGGGAGACGCAGAACATTATCGTGCTCAGAGTTTCGCACCCATTCAGTCGCACGCCGACAACCAAGGGTACGACGTCGAAGAGTATTATGAGGTGACCGATAACCCCATTCAGTCTATTGTGAAAGCAACGAAGGTTACGCAGACCGACCTACTCCTCGTAGGTGCTAGTCTGGAGCTCTCCACCAATCCAGAGGATAAGGATATACGGGCAAAGCGCGAACGGTTTGTCAATCGTTTTGGTCGGACTTTGGCTTCGGCAACAGAGCTATTCAACGTCCACAACCTTTTCAAAGACAAGACTAACGACTTCGTTAGTATCACCAACTGCGCTGTAGGCGTGGTAATAGACAGAGGGTTGGCCGAGCCAGCACGGAGCATTTCGGTGCTATCCGATAAGCATAAGAGCGGCTTCAAACTGCTCTCTGGGCAGCTCCTTGCCGACTCCCATGCCGAAATACACCATTATTTCTATCCCGATATCGCGAAGGGAGATTACAGTTTTGCCGACCATGACCTCTTGATCATGCCTTACCCACTGTGGATAACCCTCAAGAGCAAACACCCCGATATTGTAGATAAAGTGCCTACCACCTTACTCCTACAGACTCATTATTCCCACTAATAGTCCCATGAAGTATCTACTTATTGCCAATCCGGTATCTGGACCGAAGAGCGATAGCATGCCATTGCTGGGCAAAGTTGTCGCCAAGATTGCCGCCGAAGGTCATGTGGTGACCTTACATGTGACCGAAAGAGAGGGTCACGGCTACGAGATTGCACAGTCTGCTCTGCACTCCGATTACGATGTAATAGTGGCAGTAGGGGGAGATGGTACAGTGAATGAAGTTGCCCATGCACTAGTGCATTCGGATAAAATCATGGGCATTATCCCCAATGGCAGCGGCAATGGGCTCGCCAGAGAGCTGATGATTCCGATGGATGCCATGAAGGCTGTGGATACGCTCCTCAGGCATGAAGTGGCTACGATAGATACGTGTAGAGCCAATGACGAGCCCTTTTTCGTCACCTGTGGCATAGGTTTCGATGGCAAGGTATCCAAGAAATTCGCCAAGAGTGATATCCGAGGTGTCGCCACCTATGTGCGTGAAGTGATCTCGGAGTACTTCAGTTACAAGCCACGTCAGTACCATCTATTTGTCGACGACTACGAAGTCACAGCCAAGGCTCTAGTGATTGCGGTCGCCAATGCCTCGCAGTACGGCAATAACGCATTCATTGCACCCAAAGCAAGCATGGATGATGGTGAGCTCGACGTGACTATTCTCAAGGACTTCCCCACGGGCGAAGCAGCAAAAATAGTCCTCCAGCTCTTCTCCAAGGAGCTCGCTAAGAGTGAATACACCTCCTTCTTCCGCGGGAAAAAGATAGAGATAAAGGTGGATAGCCCCGTCAATTACCACGTTGATGGTGAGCCCAAAAGCAAGAGCGATCACTTGGTGATAGAGGTCATCCCCGCATCGCTGAGGGTGCTTCATGGAGGGGAGAAAGACAGAACCAAGACGGTCTTTGACTTCTTCAAGGACGCTACCAATAGTTTTCAAGAAGTAACAGAGGATATGACCGACCTATTTAAGTAAAGAAATATGGATATTACAAAAGCAACATTCGCAACCAGCAGCTCCAAAACAGAAGAGTGCCCCACCGATGGGCGCATGGAACTCGCTTTTATCGGCAGGTCTAATGTCGGGAAATCGTCTCTGATTAATATGCTCACCAACGCCAAAGGCTTGGCAAAGACTTCGTCTACCCCGGGTAAAACCCAGCTGATTAATCACTTTTTGGTCAATGATAGCTTCTACATTGTCGACCTCCCAGGCTATGGTTATGCCAAGGTTCCAAAGGGGATGAGAAGTAGTTTCAAGAGCATGATCTATGGTTATATTCTGAGTCGTGAGCAGTTGGTGAACCTCTTCATCCTCGTAGACGTCCGCCATGATCCCATGAAGATAGATATAGACTTTATCAATGAGATGGGCGAAGCAGGTGTTCCTTTTTCCATTGTCTTTACCAAGGCAGACAAGCTCTCGAAGTCGGCACTCAAACTGCACGTAGAGGCGTACCAAAACGTACTTCGCGAGAGCTGGGAAGAGTTGCCACCTATCTTTGTTACCTCATCGGAAAAGGGCACAGGAAGAGAGGAACTAGTAGCCTATATCGAGCAGATATTGAAGTGAGCCAGCACGCGCTCCTAGAGGAGGGTTTGCGTAGCTAGAAAAAAGGGTCGACCTTTTCAGTGAAAAAGGTCGACCCTTTCTGCGAAAAAGGTCGACCTTTTCTAGAGAAAGGGTCGACCTTTTTATCGAATACCCAAAAGGGTTAGTAGTGATTACCCTTCTTTAGCTCCTCCTTATCCAGTTTGTGGAAGTCTAGTTTGCGCCATGCATAGAAGATATAAGCTAGCACAAATGGAATCACTAGCGAAGCATACGCCATTACCTCAAGGGTGTATGTGCTGGAGCTACTATTGCGGATGGTGAGTGAACTCTGGAGGTCGGCAAAGGATGGGTAGTAGGCGGTATTGTGCCACCCTGCAAGTAGGAATAGGGTAGTGACTACCACTACTACGCCTACGCCCTCATACCAAATGCCCTTCACGAAACCATCCTTCACGATGGTCATGCCGATACCATAGAGGACAGCCACCACACCGAGCAATAGGAGCACCAAGAGTACCGGTTGCTCTATAAGGTTGTGGAGGTACTTGTACTGCTCCATCGATACCGACCCAGTGGCTGGGTCTACTGCAAAGCCATTGGCAGTGAGTAGATAACCTAGGAACGCGAGGAAGAATACGAGGAAGATAAGAGCATTGGGCACTAGTCTCTTCCGAGCCGCCACGCGTACCTCGGGCTCGCGGATGTTATTGATAAAGTAGAGCAGGCCAGTGGTGCGCGCCAAGAAAAGTACCGCTAGCCCAAGCACAAGGTTCCAAGGATTGAGCACAGCCTCTAGCCCGTGGAGCATCATCCCATCGAAAGGCATCCAGGTAGATACCGATAGATTGCCACCTAGGTTGGCGATGTTGCTTCTGTCGATGACGAAGTTGGCTCCTGTGAAGAACGTACCTACAGCGGCACCAAGCAGAAGAGGGCCGAATACACCATTTATAAATAGCGCCCATTGGTAGCTCTTCTTGCCCCAAACGTTGCCCTTTTTGTTCTGGAACTCAAAGGATACAGCTTGTATTACGAAGCAGAAAAGAATCAGCATCCACACCCAATAGGCTCCGTAGAAGCTGGTGGAGTAGAATAATGGGAAAGCCGCAAAGAACGCACCACCAAAGGTTACCAGCGTGGTGAACGTAAATTCCCACTTGCGACCAGTAGAGTTGACCAGCATTCTCTGCTGGAGAGCGTCCTTAGAGAGGGAGAATATAAAGGACTGACCACCCTGCACGAATAGCAGGAATACAAGCAAACCACCGAGGAGGGATATCACAAACCACCAGTAGTCTTGTAGCATAATAAATTTATCCATAGCGCTTTCTCAATTATTGCTCTACATTCGTTATGTTCTCTGCCTCTGTATTAGGCCCTTTCTTGATAGCATTTAGCATGATACTCAGCTCTGCAATGAGCATTACCGAGAAGAGCACAAGGAAGAGTATAAAGGTTGTCTTCACAGCACCGGCGGCGATATTGGATACAGCAGCCTGCACTGGTAGCGCATTCTGTATGGTCCATGGCTGACGTCCAACCTCGGCTACCACCCAACCACATTGGCTTGCGATGTATACGAGCGGTACACTCAGGATGAGTACCCATGAGTACCAGCGCATATTGGCAAACTTCTCACGGTCTTTCTTAATGAAGAATATAGGCAATAGGCAGATGAGGATGAAGAGCATCCCCAAGCCTACCATTGTCCTGAAGCTGTAGTAGAGCATGGGTACATTAGGGATTAGCTCCTCTACGCTCGACATATACCCGTATCCGAAGTGCTCCATATTGGCATCGAGGATGCCCCTTTGGATCTCAGCTTCAGCCTCATTGCCAATCTCCTTGGCTGCTCGGTAGTCGGCAAGTGCTTGGATTGCCATCTTGCCTCTCTCTATTCGCTCACTCGCAGGTAGAACTACTGTGCCATCGTATGCCGTGTAACCCTCTAGGATGTCCTTGATACCTGGGACAAATGCACTAGGGTCGTTGTATGAAAGGATTGAGAGACCATAAGGTAGCTCTATATTGAGCCCTGCGAGGTAGTCTGGTTTGTCGCTCGCCCAGTCGGTCTTCTTCTTATCAGGGTTTACGATACCAAAGGCACTGAGCGGAGCTTCTGCGCGCCCTACGTACATGTTCTCCATCGCAGCCAGCTTCATAGGCTGGTGACTAGCTACCTGTCCGGCAGAGAGATGCCCTGTGAAGGCGGTGATGACGCTCGAGATAAGCCCCAACCAAGCTGCAAGGCGGATGCTCTCAATGGCAAACCTTTGGTTCTTCTTCCTTAGTAGATAGTAGGCACTGATACCCATCACCACAATCGAACCAAGAATCCAACTACTGATAACGGAGTGGAAAAACTTAACCACCGCTACAGGAGAAAAGGCTACATCCACAAAGCTCACCATCTCGTGGCGAACCGTATCGGGATTGAAGACCATACCCTGTGGGTACTGCATCCAAGCGTTGGCTACCAAAATCCACCATGCCGACATTGTGGCTCCAAAGATAGTGAGCCAAGTAGCGGTGAGGTGGAACTTCTTGGAGACCTTGCCCCAGCCAAAGAACATAATAGCAAAGAAGGTGGCTTCCATAAAGAAAGCAAACATGCCCTCAATCGCTAGCGGCGCTCCGAAGATATCTCCTACGAAGTAACTGTAGTTAGACCAGTTGGTGCCAAACTGAAATTCTAGTATCAAACCAGTAGCAATACCGGCAGCGAAGTTGATGCCGAAGACCTTTTGCCAAAACTTGGCAGCCTCTTTCCAGAAGTCGTCACCCGTGCGGTAGTACTTCGTTTCGGCAAGCGCCATCACGATACCCATTCCCAATGTGAGGGGAACAAATAGCCAGTGGTACATCGCCGTCATCGCAAACTGCATGCGCGACCAATCGATAAGTGTACTCGTTAGTAACATAGATGATTACGTGATTATTAAGTTGTGTTATTATTGTCTCTTACTTTTGTCGCTGTTCTGGAGCAAAAACCTCATGCCCATCAGTCGCCGCACTCCTCTGCTTCAGTTCGTTCACAATATAGTCGCGCTTCCCTTCCTCTGTATCAGATTTTTGTTTCAGGAAGTTTGGGAAAAAGAAAAGCTTCAGTACCCCAAATAGAATCAATAGCTTGATGATATTGAGTATCCATAGTGGTTTGCCCCATGTCATAGACTTCAAGCCCTCTTTCCAGAGCCGAATCACTTGTGGGAAAAAGCCTCCCCATTCACGTCCCTTGCGCTTCTGCTCTTCCATGCTCCTTTTATTATAATTATTCGGTAATGCTTCTATTCGGGTGCTAAATTAGAAAGACTTCGGCATATCACCAAATATTTAACACACTAAGTTGCGTAAATTTCACATTTACACACCCTATTTGCGATTAATGCAGAAAAGAGGTGCGCCCTAACTATTTTGCTTTGCAAAATGTGGACACACCTCTTTCGTTGCTTAATTACCCGCTCTTAGAAGAGTAGGCGGGCGGTAACAGAGAATCCTTTCTCTCGTGTGGAAAGGAAGTCATTAATCACTTTCCCAGCATTCTCGAACTTATAACTATCAGTCATTGCGGCATTGAAGGTAGCAGAGAGCTGTAGATACCTCAGTACCTCCACACCGATACCAGCATTGAGGTTCACTCCGAATCTCTGAGCTTTCACATCTTTGATAGCATCAATATTCAGTGCCTCTACATTGGTGTTGAGTGCGAAGTTGAAGCTCGGACCGGCAATCACGAAGAAGCGAGCAGCTGGGATGCTGAATACATAACCCTTTACATTGACAGGCACCTCGATAAGGTTGCTCCTAAACTTAAGTATCTCCTTGCTAGCCTGCTCCATAGAAGAGCCCTTCTGACTATAAAGAAGCCCTGCTTCTATAGCTACAGGGAAGATAGGAAGCTCATACTCTACCATTGGTCCAATGTGAAAGGCGGTAAAAAGGTCACTCTTGTAGTCTGCGGCCTTAGTGCTAAACTTACTGAAGTTGGCACCGCCCATTATACCCCAACGGAAACCACCTTGGGCATTGGCACTTATTGTGCTAGCGAGTGCGATGATAGCCACCGCAACCATAGTAATCATTCTTTTCATAAATAATAAACCTCTTTATTTGTTCAACAAAATAAACCGTTTGCCACAAAGATACTATTTTTCGTAAGCCGAGCCACCTTCGCATCAGGGAAAACGCATTAGTAATGACAATTAAGGGGCATATCAGAAGTGATTTGTTATGGTTTAGGTGAGTTAATTAGACCTGTATGAAGTCATCTTTAGCTCTGTTCTCCTTCTGAAAAAGTCAACCACTTAGTGCGCATAGTCAAGTAAATTAGGAAATAGTAGTCAACAGACCAGTGAAACCTCAGGCACGTAAGGTCAACTAGATAGTTAAATTGCCCCGAAAAAGGTCAATTAATTCAGGAAAAGACAGAGATAGTAGGGGAGAAAAACCTTTCACCGCTACCCGTTGACCGCTCTCAGTATACCGCATGACCATTTAGTATATACTAATTGATCGGTTTAATATATACTAATTAGGTGAATTAATATATATCAAATGGAGTGATTAGTATATATTAAATGGTCATGTGCTCTATAGAGATGGCTTGGGGTGGATAGGTGAAAGGCTTATGGAATAGATATCATGCGGTTGGCGAATAAAATGGTAAATTTGCGCCTACTATATACAGATACGGAGAGATGAGAAAAGTAACAATATTGGGCTCTACTGGTTCGATTGGTACCCAGGCACTGCAAGTGGTAGAGCGTCACACAGAAGAACTCGGGGTGTATGCCCTAGTGGCGAATAATAGTATAGATCTGCTCGTTGAACAGGCTCGGAAGTTCCACCCCGAGGTGGTCGCTATAGGTAATGATAAGTTGGTTAAAGAGCTGAAGCGCGCCCTGAAGGGTGAACCCATAGAGGTGGTGGCGGGAAGGCAGGCTATCATAGAGCTTTCTGCCTCGGTAGAGGCTGATGTAGTGCTGACTGCCATGGTCGGCTTTGCGGGTTTGGAACCCACAATTAGTGCGATAGAGTCGGGACGTATCATTGCTCTAGCAAATAAGGAGACGCTAGTGGTGGCTGGAGACCTTATCAAGCGCTTGTGCAAAGCGCATGGATCTATGATTTTGCCCGTAGATTCGGAGCACTCAGCTATATTTCAGTGTCTAGTGGGGGAGCAGATGAAAGAGGTGGAGAAGATTTATCTAACGGCATCTGGTGGTCCTTTTGTGGATATGGCGATAGAGCAGCTTTCGCAGGTGCGGGCTAAGGATGCCCTAAAGCATCCCAATTGGTCTATGGGCCCAAAGGTGACGATAGACTCTGCCACGCTGATGAATAAGGGTTTGGAGATGATTGAGGCACACCACCTATTCAATGTAGCCCCAGAGGCTATCGAGGTTGTGGTACACCGCCAGAGTATTGTACACTCTATGGTGGGCTATCGTGATGGTAGCATCAAAGCACAGTTGTCTTATCCCGATATGCGGCATCCAATAGCTTACGCCCTGCTTTATCCTCATAGGCTGGAGGGGCACAAGCCTTTACTAAAAGTGGAGGATATGGCTAAACTGACTTTCGAAGCTCCAAGGCGAGATGCTTTCCCATGTCTCGACCTCGCCTATGAAGCGCTTCATAGAGGCGGCACTAGCCCTTGTACGATGAACGCTGCCAATGAGGTGGCAGTGCAGAGGTTCTTACAGGGGCAGATTGGCTTTACAGATATTCCTAAGGTTGTGCGCTATACGATGGATAAGGCTCCTGAGCGCAACGTGTCTAACCTTGCGGTATTACAGGATGCCGATGAGGTGGCTAGAGGCATAGCGCAGGCGTGGTACAGTGGAATCAAATAACTAAGAAATAAATCAATGGGTATACTGATAAAGGTCATACAACTACTCTTATCCCTCTCTATTCTCGTCTTTATTCACGAGCTGGGACACTTCTTTTTTGCTCGGCTGTTCGGGATTAGGGTAAATAAGTTTTTCCTTTTCTTCGACCTAGGAGGGAAGGCTCTTTGGCACCATAAGCCTAAGGGGAGCGATACGGAATATGGTGTAGGTTGGTTGCCACTCGGAGGGTATTGTCAGATAGATGGTATGGTGGATGAGTCGCTCGCGGTGGAGGGGCTAGAGAGCGAACCAGAGCCCCATCAGTTTAGAAGCCGTCCTATATGGCAGCGCTTCTTAGTGATGATTGGCGGTGTCCTATTCAATGTTCTACTCGCAACCCTTATCTATGGTGGTATTGCTTATTACTGGGGTAGTGAGAAGTTGCCGCTAAAGAATGTAGGCGACAATCTTGTGTACTCATCTGTAGGACATGAGATGGGTTTGGAGGATGGTGATCTCCCTGTAGCCGTTGACGGCAATGAGCTCAAGTACTTTGAGGGTACACTGCTTCAGGAAATCGCCAATGGAGAGCAGCTTACCGTGCTTCGTGATGGGGCTCAGGTAGATATCGAAATCCCCGTAGACTTTATGCGCGCTGTGCTGGCTAGTGGAGAGACCTTCTTCAGGATGGATATGCCGGCATTGGTAGATTCTGTAGTGATAGGCGGTGCAGGAGCATCTTCAGGTATTGAGAAAGGGGATAAGATTGTGGCGGTCAATGGTACACCGATGGATAAGTTCTCCCAGATTATGACTAAACTACAGGAGCTTAGGGGCGATAGTCTTACGCTTTCGCTCCTCCGTGGGGGAGAGGTGATTGCTATACGTACCTATTCCGACTCTGAGCAAGGTATAGGTATTGCTTTTGCCACACCCAATAAGATATTCATAACGGAGCGCCAGGAGTATGGTCTGCTGGCATCTATCCCCGCAGGTGTTCGCGAAGCCTATAGGCAGGTTGTGAGTTATGCCGACCAATTGAAGTATGTGGCGACGCCCGAAGGAGCTCAGAGTCTTGGTGGGCTTGGTACAATGGGTAGTCTATTCCCTTCTACCTTCGACTGGAGAGCCTTCTGGGGCATGACGGCATTTTTGTCGGTCATCTTGGCGGTGATGAATATACTACCTATCCCCGGATTGGATGGCGGTCATATCATGTTCCTTATCTATGAGGCTGTAGCGGGTCGCCCACCTTCACTTAAGTGGCAGACACGTTTTCAGATTATTGGTATGATATTGCTGCTGCTACTTGTGCTCTACGCTAATGTCAATGACGTGATAAGGTTCTTATTCTAGAAGTGGAGCAAGTCAATAGTCTAGGTGTGCTGGAGCAGAAACTGGAGTTCGGACAACTTCGGCAGGAGCTTCGCACCCTTTGCGACAATGAGATTAGCCTCTTCCTCGTGGAGCGTATGGCATTCCTGCCCGATGGGAAAGAGTTGAGAGGAAGATTGGATCAGCTGTCCGAGATGATGACACTTTTGGTCTCGGGAGCAGAGGTGCCCAGTTTTCGTTTCGGCGCAATAAGGGAAGCGTTGTTGTCGCTTCGCCCCGAGGGAAGCTATCTACCAGTAGAGTCCCTTCGCCCTCTACGCGACCTCTTGGCGTCTGTAGTGGAAACCAAACGTATGCTGGAAGAGCGAGAGGAGGATTATCCTGAACTGTATCGGCTGGCTGAGCGCTTAGATGATCTAGTGGATATACGGAGGCGTCTGCACAACTTGATTGATGAGGAGGGAGAAATCAAGGATACTGCCAGTCGTACCCTCAGGGAGATTAGAGTGGAGCTTCGGCAGCTGCGAGGCTCGCTCGGGCAGACCATGCAGGGTATACTGCGCTCAGCTCAGGCGGCAGGTTGGGTAGAGAAAGATGCTACCCCAGCAGTGCGTGATGGACGCTTGCTATTGCCTATCATACCATCTGCCAAGAGGGAGATAGGGGGCATAGTGCATGAAGAGTCGTCTACTGGGCGTACCCTCTATCTAGAGCCGGAGCAGATGGTGGTGATGAACAACCGTATACGAGAGAAAGAGGGCGAGGAGCTGAGGGAGATCGTCCGACTTCTAAAGGACTTTAGCGTGTACGTGAGGAGGGATATGAGGCAGGTACAGCAGGATTGCCAGCTTATAGGTATCTTCGACTTTAATAGAGCGAAGGCTAGACTTGCAGAGCGGTTAGAAGCTATTGTGCCACCGATTGCGGATGATGGTATCAGTATGGAGTGGCAGGTGGCTAGGCATCCTCTTTTGGAACGCCACCTTAGGGAGCAAGGACGTAAGCTAGTGCCCCTAACGCTTAAGCTAGATGGTGAGCAGAGGATACTACTCATCTCGGGACCTAATGCGGGCGGTAAGTCTATTGCGCTCAAGACGGTGGGGTTGCTCCAGTATATGCTGCAGTGTGGGCTAGCGGTGCCGATGATGGAGCACAGTGAATGTCGCTTCTTCGACAGTGTATTTATCGACATCGGTGATGCACAATCGTTGGAAAATGATCTTAGTACCTATTCCAGTCACTTGCAGAATATGAAGCGTGTACTTCGCGAGGCGACGGACAAGAGCTTGATACTGATTGATGAGTTCGGTTCGGGTACCGAGCCTACGATAGGTGGAGCTATAGCGGAGGCAGTACTAGAGCAGTTCCGACTACGAGGGAGTTTCGGGGTGATTACGACCCATTACGGTAACCTCAAGACCTATGCCGAGCTTCACGACGGAGTGGTGAATGGCGCTATGCTCTTTGATAGGGGCAAGATAGAGCCTCTCTACGAACTGTATATAGGACAGCCAGGGAGCTCATTTGGTCTGGAGGTGGCACGAAAGATAGGGATGCCCTCCGAGATTATCGACTATGCGAGTACTTTGGTGGGCTCGGACTACTTGCAGCAAGATAAGTACCTCCAAGATATCATCCGTGATAAGGCGTACTGGAAGCGTAAGCGAGAGGAGGTAAAGCGAGCAGAGCGCTCCTTGCAGGAGAAGCAAGCGAAGCTCGATGAGCGCCTAGAGGGACTTACTCAGAAGCGCAAAGGATTGATAGCGAAAGCTGAGCAAGAAGCGCTACAGATAGTGAGTAGTGCCAATGCCACTATTGAGCGAACCATCCGTGAGATAAAGGAGGCTAAGGCGGATAAGGAAGCGACCCAGCAAGCTCGTGCTAAGCTGGAGAAGAAAAAGGAGCACCTACACCGTAAGCAGAAGGCAATAGCTATGCCCAAACCTAAGAACCAGCCTATAGAAGTAGGTAGTCGGGTGACCCTCGAGGGGGGTAATGAGGTAGGTGAGGTTGTAGAGATCCAAGGCAAGAAGGTGCGGGTACGACTGGGGAACCTCACTATGTCGGTGGCGTTGGATAAGCTCTTGCCTACTCAGAGAGCGACAACGGAGGTAGTGGCTAGGAAACCACAGATGATTTCGGAGCAGGCCAATGAGAGGAGGCTCAACTTCAAGCCTCAGCTCGATTGTCGTGGCATGAGGGTGGAGGAAGCACTGAGTAGCGTGACTCAGTTTATTGATGATGCTAATCACTTCGGTTACTCTCCAGTCCGTATATTACATGGTACAGGGACTGGGGCACTGAAGCAAGCCATTGGAGATTACCTGAGAGGAAACCCTCAGGTTAAGCACTTCGAGGATGAACATGTAGACCTCGGAGGGGCAGGTATTACAGTAGTAACACTATAGATATTATGATAGTAGCAGAAACGAAGAGGAGAGAAAACGTAGCCGAGTATATCCTCTATATGTGGCAAATAGAGGATATCATCCGTGCATTGGAGCTAGATGATGCTAAGATTAAGGAGTATGTGAGCCAAGGTTATCAACTAGACCAAGAGCGGATGGATCAGGTGCTGCTTTGGTATCTAACGCTTGCCGACCAGATGAAGGAGCAAGGGATTACCAAGGTAGGACACCTGCGAGCGCTTAATGAACTTATGGATGAGCTGCAAGAGCTATCGGCTAAGCTCCTGAGGGAGCCAAGCCAGACGCTTTATTCGTCTGTATACTTTCAGACTCTGCCTAGCATTATCCAGCTGAGGGAATTGAGCGGAGGTGAGAATATGGGCGAGATAGAGAGTTGTTTCGTAGGTATCTATGGTTACCTTACTCTTAAGGCAAGAGGCGAAGAGGTTACTGAGGCTACCGAGGGCGCAATAAAGCAGTTTAGTACCTTCTTGGCTATGCTCGCCGCACGGTTTAGAGAGGTGGAGGAGGGCGAGCTTACGCTAAATTCTATTCCTGATGACGAGGAGTAAGAAGGTGTGGGTGGCAGGGGCTGCGGGTCAGCTTGGGACAGCCATTCAGTCGATAGCTAAGGGAGAATTCCCTTGGCTAGAGATTTTACCGACTACTCGAGCGGATATGGACTATACTAGTCCAGTGGAAATAGCTGCTTTCTTTCGAGAGAATAGACCCGATATAGCGGTTAATTGCATCGCCTATACCAATGTGGATGGCGCTGAAAAGGAGTACGAGATAGCCAAAGTAGCTAATGCAACTATTCCAGCAACGATTAGTTCTATGCTTGCTCAGGAGCATCTGCCACTTATCCATGTGAGTACGGATCATGTCTTTGGTGGGGATAAAAGGCAAGTAGGAACGCCTTTCACTGAGGAGGGTACGCCTAGCCCTGCTAATGCCTATGCCTTGTCGAAGTACCTGGGAGAGTATGCTACAGGGCTGTTCGAGGTTCCCTTGTATTTGCTCCGAACCGCTTGGCTTTATGGTCCTGAGAGCTGGAAGAATAAGAGCTTCTACAAGAGTATTCGCCGTAAGGCACTAGAGGAAGGTGCACATGGAGGTACGCTAAGGGTGGTTACTGATGAGATCAGCACCCCTACTAGTGTATTTACTCTGGCTAGGGTGATACTCAGTATCGCCACTCTATATGGCTCCGAAGAGGAGCTCCCTGTGGGAGTATATCATGTGTGTGATAAGGGAGAAGCCTCTCGACATGCCTTTGCCGAGGCAATTGTAGCGCTTGATCCTAGGACTGCTCACCTGAAGGTAGAAGAGTGCCTGCAGGAGGAGCTAAGCCTTCCAGCGCGTCGCCCCCAGTATAGTAAGTTAGAAACGAAAAAGATAGAACACTATTTCCCTACGCTGATACGCCCATGGCAAGAAGCTCTTAGGGAGATCTACCATTACGATAATCCAAAGCAATGAAATACAATGTAGAAGAGATTAGCCGCCGCCGTACCTTTGCCGTCATCGCCCACCCTGATGCCGGTAAGACTACTTTGACTGAGAAGCTCCTCCTATTTGGAGGGGCGATCCATGTGGCAGGGGCAGTGAAGAGTAATAAGATCCGTAAGTCTGCGACTTCAGACTGGATGGAGATAGAGAAGCAACGTGGTATCTCCGTAGCCACTTCGGTAATGGGGTTCGACTATGAGGGCTACAAGGTGAATATCCTAGATACCCCAGGTCACCAGGACTTCGCTGAAGACACTTATCGTACGCTTACTGCGGTGGACTCGGTTATTATCGTAATAGACGGTGCAAGAGGTGTGGAAGAGCAGACACGTAGGCTAATGGAGGTGTGTCGTATGCGCAAGACGCCTGTGATAGTATTCGTCAATAAGATGGATAGAGAGTCGCAAGACCCATTTGACCTACTCGATATGGTGGAGGAGGAGCTACAGATTAAGACTACTCCGCTTACTTGGCCAATTGATTCAGGTGACCGTTTCAAAGGGGTTTATAATATCTATGATAAGGAGTTGGAGCTCTTCTCGGGCGCCGATAAAAGCCATATATCTGAGCGTATTCAGGTAGATCTTAATTCGGATGAGCTACTGAATTATGTGACAGAAGCGCAAGCAAAACGACTCAAAGACGATCTCGAACTTATCGGAGGGGTATATCCCGAACTAGATGTACCTACTTACCTTAGAGCTGAGCTCGCTCCAGTCTTCTTCGGCTCTGCACTCAATAACTTCGGAGTGAAGGAACTTCTCGATACGTTTGTTAAGATTGCACCATCGCCTCGTTCCGTACAGGCAGAAGAGCGACTAGTGGATCCTTATGAGCAGCCACTTACTGGCTTCATCTTTAAGATACACGCCAATATGGATCCTAACCACCGTAGCTGTATTGCTTTCCTCAAGATATGTTCTGGGAAGTTTGAGCGTAATACCTATTACACCCATGTAAGACACGGCAAGCAGATGAGGTTTAGTTCGCCCACCGCCTTTATGGCTCAGAAGAAGGAGATAGTGGATGACGCTTATGCCGGAGATATAATCGGTCTGCCCGATACGGGTAACTTCAAGATCGGTGATACCCTTACCTCAGGCGAGGTACTCAACTTCCGCGGTCTTCCTAGCTTCTCTCCTGAGATGTTTAAGTATATTGAGAACGCCGATCCACAGAAGCAAAAGCAACTGCAGAAAGGGCTCAATCAACTCATGGACGAGGGCGTAGCGCAGATGTTTACCAACTCTTTCAACGGTCGTCGTATAGTGGGTACAGTAGGTCAGTTACAGTTCGAAGTCATACAGTATCGTCTACTGCATGAGTATCAAGCAAGCTGTAGGTGGGAGCCGATTAGTCTTTACAAGGCTTGCTGGCTATCTTGCGATGATCCCGCAGTACTAGAGGAGTTTAAGCGCCGTAAGATGCAGTACATGGCGGTGGATACTCAGGGACGAGACGTGTACTTAGCTGATAGTGGTTACCTCCTCAATATGGCAAAGGAGGAGTTCCCTCAGATAACTTTCCACTTTACCAGTGAGTTCTAAGTCCTCTGTGTTTATTGTCTCAAGGGTGACGGAAGGAGTCGCGGAGCTTCTGGCGATACTTCTGTAATAGAGTGGGACTGGTAACAGAGTGGGGTACTTCGGGGTGGGTGATGCTCAGCTCTGCCAAGAGCCACGCATTAGCCATCTCTATGTAGTAGTCTCGGTCTGCCTGCAGCTTAGTGATATGAGCGAGTGCAACTTCAGGCACTACCAGCTTGTACTTGACTAGCGGAAGGAAAGCGACAATAGTGAGCCTGCGTGCAAAGGGGTTAACGTCTTGGCTGTAGCGCTCAATAGATGCCTCCACTTCTGCAAGCGCACCCTGTTGGGCAAAGTGTCCTAGAGCATCTTTGAATAGATCTGCTGTCGCCCAGCCATCGCATAGGGCGTAGAGAATCGACAACGCTTTAGGGACTTCCTCGGTAGCCGTTACTTCCTGAAGTACGAGCCCTAGGAGCATTTTGTACTCGTAGTGCCTCCTAGCTTTGTCTAGCAATAGGTCGATGGCATCATCGTAGGTAAGGAGCTTTGCTATTCGTTTAGCGCTCTTGCGTATCACCGGCATGCGGATGCCGAGAATGCTCTCAGGGTCTGACGAAACCTTGAGTTTAATATTGAAAGCCCTATAAGAAAGGTCGGCAGTAGAGACGAACTCCTCAAGGAGTCTCTCTACTGCCGACCTCTTGTCTTGCAGATCTTGCATAAGGATTAGCTTAGTCCCTCGATGATACCATCCACGATATCCATCTTCATCGCTGCTGGTTCCTTAGGGAGACCAGGCATACGCATGATACTACCCATGATTACCACGATGAGTTCAGCTCCTGTATTGACGACGACATCCTGAACCGTTAGCTCAAAGTCAGATGGTGCTCCATACGCCTTCGCATTATCTGTAAACGAGTATTGGGTCTTCGCAATACATACTGGGTACTTATCAAAGCCCTGCTCCTCTAGCTTCTTAATCGCCTTCTTCGCTTTTAGCTCGTACTCCACGCTCTTTGCACGATATACATTCTTAGTAATAGCCTCCACCTTATCGGTGATGCTCATATCGAGGTCATAGAGGTACTCAAGCGGCTTGGAAGGATTATTCTCCACAGTATCTACTACTATTCTAGCTAGTTCCTCTGCGCCCTTACCACCCTCACTAAATGCGGTATTAATAGCAAATGGTATCCTATTAATCTCACAGTGCTCACGAATCACAGCAATCTCCGCATCCGTATCGGTAGGGAACCTATTGATAGAGACGATAACACTCTGTCCGAACATACGGAGGTTCTCCACATGACGATCCAGATTAGCAAATCCCCTCCTTAGTGACTCCATATCCTCTACCTTAAGGTTCTTCTCATCGCCACCGCCGTGCATCTTGAGCGCTTGTGCTGTAGCAACAAGTACAGTTGCCTTTGGCTGTATCTTAGCGTGTCGACACTTGATATCAAAGAACTTCTCTCCACCTAGATCCGCACCGAAGCCCGCCTCTGTAATAGCGTATTCGCCATACTTCAGCGCCATCTTAGTTGCCATGATCGAGTTACAGCCATGAGCAATATTCGCAAATGGACCTCCGTGGATAAAGGCTGGCGTATTCTCTGTAGTCTGAACTAGGTTAGGGTCGAGCGCATCCTTAAGTAGAATAGTTAGGGCACCACCTACGCCTAGATCCTTTACAGTAAATGCCGAACCATCCTTTTTGTAACCAACCAGTATATTATCAAGACGACGGCGGAGATCCTCAATATCTGTAGCCAGACAGAGGATAGCCATAATCTCAGACGCAGGTGTGATATCGAACCCTGCCTCTCTAGGTATGCCGTTAGAGATACCACCCAGGCCAGTAATCACATTGCGGAGACTGCGGTCATTGACATCCAATACCCGCTTCCACACAATAGAGCTTAGGCCATTCTCATTGTTGCGGTTCTGATAAGCATAGTTATCAACTAGTGCTGCAAGTGTATTATTTGCGGTCGTAATAGCATGGAAATCGCCTGTGAAGTGGAGGTTGATTTGATCCATCGGTAGTACTTGAGAGTAACCACCGCCAGCGGCACCACCCTTCATGCCGAATACAGGACCAAGCGATGGCTCGCGCAGTGCTACAAAAGCCTTCTTCCCAATCTTATTAAGACCTAAAGCCAAACCTATAGATACGGTAGTCTTACCATTACCGCTCTTGGTAGGAGTAATTGCTGTTACGAGTATTAGGTTGCCCTGTTGGTGCTCCTCCTTGAGTAGGTTGCTATCTACCTTCGCCATATAGCGGCCATAAGGTGAAATCTTATCCTCAGGTATACCTGCCTGCTCAGCGATTAGGTCAATCTTCTTGAGCTCCGACTCTCGTGCTATCTGGATATCTGTTTTCATCCGTTTTCTCGTAATATATCGTTATTATTCTGCTTCAACTCTCTCTCGTATGTATAACAATTATAATACCTAAATGTTTTCTTCTCGTAGATTCAAGTCGCAATTGTGCGTTATGTGAGAAGGAGTGATTGTTTTTTGAACCTTCTTTTGTATTCTTCTGACGAAATGTCCCTCAACTACAGACTAAACAAGAAAGCCCCGCACAAGGCGGGGCAAGTCTCTTTATTATTTCATTGAGCAGTGAATAACTATTGTCTCACTGTTTTTTGCTTACTTCTTTTTTTTTACTTCTTTGACTATGACCTTGATGGTCTCTTCAATACCATACTCTTCCAGTTTTATCCTAAGAGAGAAGGAGCCAGCACCATCATACGAGACGCTCCCATCGAATCCTGCGCTTACTATAATACTACCAGTTTCATCTACTATCTCCCTTGCTCCGACAAGGTTTTTAGTCTTTTCCCCTGTTGTCGTATCTGTAATGTCTACATATATAGAGAACTTGTTGGTGGAGGCTGAACCTGACCTAATATATTCTACCTCAATAGTCTTCTGTTTAAGGATCTCAGTTTTTTCTTCCCCAGAAAGAATGTCCCTTTTGACCATGCGAAGGTCATAAGTATACTTTTTAGCATCCGATTTTTTATAGACAGAGACGGGTATCCCATGGTGCTTTGGTTTACCATTTATTGTGACTGAAATTTGTGTCTCGCCAACACTCTCTCCTTTTACCAAACCATCCGGAGTAACGGTAGCAATCTCCTCGTTAACACTCTTAAATTCTATCTTGACCTTATCCTTAGGTACCCCATTATAATCAATCTCTATCTGAGCAGTCTTGCCTTCCTCAACCTTGATACTTCCTGTTTTGATAATTATCTCTTTGTCAGATCCTCCGCCTTCTTGGGACTTTGTCACGTTTATTTTGCACTCAGCTTTATTGCCATTTGGTAGCGTTGCTGTAATAGTCGCTTCCCCAGGCTTTACTCCCGAGACTATTCCAGTGGATTTATCGACAGTAGCTATCTGAGGGCTAGAGGATTCCCAGCTAGGATCAAGTTCCTCCGTCGGATCATCGCCTTGGGTAATATTCACCTCTTCGTCCAGATCCAGAGTTTTCCCCGCCTCTAAGTTGTAGGATGTTTTCTTAAAAGTAATGGTAGCCTTCTTCGCCTTTTTGGGAGATTGGGACTTTGTCACGTTTATTTTGCACTCAGCTTTATTGCCATTTGGTAGCGTTGCTGTAATAGTCGCTTCCCCAGGCTTTACTCCCGAGACTATTCCAGTGGATTTATCGACAGTAGCTATCTGAGGGCTAGAGGATTCCCAACTAGGATCAAGTTTCTCCGTCGGATCATCGCCTTTGGTAATCTTCACCTCTTCTTTCAGATTCAGAGTTTTGCCAATCTCCAAGCTATAGGATGCTTTCAAAAAAGTAATGGTAGCCTTCTTCGCCTTTTTTGGTTTAGGCTCAGGGGTAGGCTTGGGCTCTTCTTTCTTCACCACCGTAATAGCGCAAGACGCTTTGTTCCCACCAGAGAGTACTGCAGAGATTATCGCTTTGCCTTCCCCCACTGCTTCTACTTTCCCTTCTGAAGTTACGGTAGCGACTTCCTTCTTGTCTGTTGTCCAAGAAACCTTCTCTTTGCTGGAAGCCGGTGTAATGGTAGCAACAAGTTCTAAGGTCTCTCCAACCTTAAGCGAGTGGGACGTTGTGTTCAAAGCCACTTTTGCAGGCTCTGGTTTCTTATCATTCCTCCCGCAAGACACCGCTGACACCGCAGCGAATGTAAGTAGTAAAAGTGTAAATAGCTTCTTCATGATATACAAGAATTTGTTTGTTTTGATGATTAATTGTGTTCTTCTAGACTGAAATAACCGGGCGAGGTGCGTCCCCCACCCATTACGATTACCCCAATCCGATATTCTTTCGCAAAGATAAAGCATTAATTAGGATAGGTCAATACCCTTTTGTAGGTATTTTAAAGGAGTTTCTTTGAATGAAGTTATAAGTTGAAAGATCAGATTACTAGATAACAAAGTCAACTACTTATGATACCATAAGGACGTAAGAAGAACCCTCATGAGGTATTAGTCACTTCTTTCTTTATCTCTCCATGCTTATGCTTTTTATTTGTTGATATTTACTTCTAGCTGGTAGATTTTATTTGTGGCGGCTTCAAAGTCCTCAACATTGGCGTTGGCAACACGGATATCCCAAAGGTGTCCTTCAGAAGTGGCATCGTTGTTGATTGTCTGCGCTTCATATTGGCGGAGGAGCATCATCACGGGGTTGATAAGGTCAAAAGGGAAACACAGCCGATAGCTAGTATACAATGTGTGCTCTACTATCTCCCCTGCTGCTATTGCCTCAGCCGTGGCTGTACGATAAGCATTGATCAGTCCGCTAGGTCCTAGTTTGACGCCCCCGAAGTAGCGCACCACGATACCTATCACATCGGTGAGCTCATTGCTGAGAAGCTGCCCAAGGATGGGCTTTCCTGCCGTACTACTTGGTTCACCATCATCATTAGCACGCTCTCGGATCTCTCCCTTGCCAATTCGATAAGCCCAACAGGCATGGCGTGCATCGTAGTACTCCTTTCGGATACCCTCTAGTTCTGCCATGGCCTCGTTTTCGCTCTCTACTGGGATTATGAAGGAGATAAACTTACTGCGCTTATCTGTAAATAGTCCCTCACTCCGCTTCGCTATCGTCCGATAGCTATGGAACCGGTGCCTCTCTTCACTCATTACTTCAGCAACTTATCAAGTAGAGGACGCCAGTCCTCACCATTCTCAGGGCAATAGGCAATAAAACCCATCTCTCTTGCCATACGGCAGTTATTTGCGCCATCATCTATGAAAAGAGTCTCCTCGGGCTTAATGTTAGCATCCTTGATAATCAGGTCGAAGAACGCCCGCTCAGGCTTGCACATACCACGCTGATAAGAAGCGTAGATAATCTCGAAATAATCGTCGATAGAGTGCCCTCCATCAATCATCTCCCCGGACTGAGCATAGCGCCATACAAAAGGATTGATATTGCTCACCAGTAGACAGCGAATCCCCTCAGGCCACTCCTCACGTAGGTAGCGGAACTTCTCCTGATGTACCTCTGCAACAAATCCTAGTAGGGCATACTCTATCTGCATCTCATCTAACTGAAGACCGTAGCGATTGTTGATGAGCTGAGTGAATTGAACCCTATCGTGCTTGCCCTCCTCTAGTTCTAAAAAGATACCCGACTGCATATAGGGGTCGAGGAGGTGATTAGCGTCATGCACTCCGAGTGCTTCTAGACGGCGTACCGCCTCCTCACGCTCTATCTTTACAAATACCCCACCAAAGTCAAAGAGTACGTTCTTTATCATCTTCTTAATGCTCTAAATACCATTGATATAATTTCTGTACTCCCTCCTCTAGTTCTATCTTGTGGTGCCAGCCAAGGGCGTGGAGCTTAGTAACATCTGTGAGCTTTCGGGGTGTGCCATCGGGCTTAGTGCTATCCCATAGGATTTTCCCTTCGTAGTGCTCTACTTTGGCAATAAGCTCGGCAAGTGCGCCTATTGATACCTCCTGGCCTGTGCCAATATTCACATGGCAATTCCTAATCTCCTTACTTCCCTCAGGGTAAAGCTCTTCAAAGCGAGTGTTTAATAGGATATGTACCGATGCATCTGCCATATCCTCGCTCCAGAGAAACTCTCTCAAGGGCGTGCCGCTACCCCATAACCGTACCTCATTGGGAAATATTCCGAAGTGCTCTAGGTCTCTAGGTTGTACCACACCGTTTACTGGTCGTCTAGCCAAGTCTCGCTCCACTGCAGCCCAATCCTCTTGCCCCAAGAGCTTAGCCAAGTGTATCTTACGAATCATCGCTGGCATTACATGGCTATTCTCAAGGTCGAAGTTATCATTCGGCCCATATAGATTAGTCGGCATCACTGCTATATAATCAGTGCCGTACTGTAGATTGAAGCTCTCGCACATCTTGAGTCCTGCAATCTTGGCGATGGCATAAGGCTCGTTGGTATACTCCAAGGTGCTCGTCAGTAGCTCCTCTTCTCTCATCGGCTGCTGTGCCGTCCGAGGGTAGATACAGGTGCTCCCTAGAAATAAGAGCTTCTGTACCCCATGCCTATGGCTCTCACCTATTACATTTTGCTGTATCTGTAGGTTGTCATAGATGAAGTCGGCTCTGTATGTGTTGTTGGCAAGGATTCCTCCCACCTTAGCTGCTGCAAGTACTACCACTTCAGGGCGTTCCTGGTCGAAAAACTGCCGTACCGCCAACGCATCCTTTAGGTCTAGCTCAGCATGCGTACGTCCAATCAGATTGGTGTATCCACGTTGCTCTAGGTTGCGCCAAATAGCCGACCCTACCAGCCCTCTGTGCCCTGCTATATATATCTTGCTACTCTTTTCTATTATCATTATTCATCCATTTCTGTGCGAAGGTGTAGCTTGCGTACAAATCTCATATCGTGCGTCACCATCTTCTTTATGAGTTCCTCAAAAGAGGTTGCCTGAGGGTTCCAGCCCAGTTCGGTTCTCGCCTTAGTGGGGTCGCCCAAAAGGGTTTCCACATCCGCAGGACGGAAATACTTCGGGTCTACCTCCACGAGTACTCTACCAGTGGCCTTGTCCACTCCCTTTTCCTCTATTCCCTTTCCGAGCCATTCCAGTTCTATGCCAGCGTGGAGGAAAGCCAGCGTGGCAAACTCCCGTACAGAGTGCTGTTCGCCAGTAGCAATCACATAGTCGTCTGCCTTATCTTGCTGAAGGATGCGCCACATACAGTCTACATAGTCCCCTGCATACCCCCAGTCACGAAGCGCATCCATATTACCCAGATAGAGCTTGTCTTGATAGCCCTGAACGATTCGGGCGGCTGCCAATGTAATCTTTCGGGTCACAAAAGTCTCACCCCTTCTCTCGCTCTCGTGGTTGAATAAGATGCCATTTGCTACAAACATCCCGTAGCTCTCACGGTAATTACGACTAATCCAATAGGCGTATTGCTTCGCCACGGCATAGGGCGAACGTGGGTGGAATGGGGTAGTCTCTCGCTGCGGGACTTCCTGCACCTCTCCGTAGAGCTCAGAAGTAGAGGCTTGGTAAATCTTTACCTTCTTGGTCATATCGAGTATGCGTACCGCTTCTAATAGCCTGAGTGTGCCAGTTGCCACTACATCAGCAGTGTATTCGGGCACCTCAAAAGAGACCTTTACATGGCTTTGAGCTGCCAAATTGTATATCTCGTCGGGCTTTATGAGTTGGATGATGCGGATCAGAGAGCTAGAGTCGGTCATATCACCATAGTGGAGATTAATGAGTCTTTTTTGCTTCATATCTCTTATCCACTCATCGAGATAGAGGTGCTCGATACGGCTGGTATTAAAGGAGCTACTACGCCTAATAATACCGTGTACCTCATATCCTTTCTCCAATAGAAGCTCCGCCAAGTAGGAGCCATCCTGTCCTGTAATCCCTGTTATCAGTGCTACCTTCATACAACATCTTATTTGTCTCCCCTCACACACTGTACAAACTTACCAAAAATAAGAATATAGGTTGGGCGGGTGTATGCAGCACTAAGTGGTTGCCTTCTTCAGTGCTATACGACTAGAATACACTAAACTACTTGACTTTACGCCGCCTTTCTTCTGATGTCGCGGTGATAGATAGTCGAAAGTATTTAAGAAACCTCACCTAATTGTGCAACAGGCTGTTGCGTATCTTGCACTCTAAAAATGATTTTACCAAGATCTCCTGTGAATTCCCACGTGGAGTACGTTGCATGCGTTTGCCCTGAAGCAAAGCGGCCACCGAAGGGTTACGAATGGGATGCTTTTGTGCTGCGGAGTGCTTGGAAATGGGTAATGGCTATGGGGCATCGTAAGCAATACATTGGTTGGCAATAGCGGTGGTAGAGCTGCAAGAGGGCTTGGCTATCGGCTGAGTATCTTGGGCAAACGCCATGTGAGGTGAATAACTTAGTATACTGATTGGACTCCGGAGGCAACCTGAATAGCCAGTCCATTGCCCTTTGCGCCAGCATTTGGTCGCCCGTCTGCTGGGCATAATAGTAGACAGTGGGGATTATGGTATTAATGATTAATGAACGAAGATTGTTTTCACCTAAGCCTCCTAATGCTTTTGGGAGTGTTCGTCCAAAGTCGTAGTGTCTTTGCCAATACTCGGAGGGTTTCACACTCAGCCAGTGTACAATGGCTCGATGGTCTAAGCGGGTAATAGCACTGAGTAGCTCCTCCTCGTGGTGAATAATCTGAGCTACAATCCCTAGCATACGGGCAGGAAAGGCAGATGGGCGCAGACGCAGATAGCGGAAATGCTCTTTGGGTTGTGGTGTGAGGGAGAACTTCTGTCGGTAAAACTGATATTCCCCAATCAGATTTGCCTCATACTCATCCCGAGGAGTCTCTGCCAATAACCCCGCTTGTCCTAGGAGCATCGCTTCTAGTGCAGTGGCATCCGAAGCGTGTTTCTTGAGGTATTGGTAGGGTAGGGCGCGAGCGATGGACTCCATTTGCTCATTGTTTTGGTGCGCTCCTACATACCGCATCAGGGTGAGGTAAAAGATAGAATTGAAGTGGTCGCTATCGGAGCGAGCACGGAGGAGTGATAGTTTTTCCTCTATCCTCTGAGGGAGAAGGGTCAAAGCCTCGTCGAGAAAACGTTCGCTACCCATATAGAGGAAGTCGGGCATACATCTGAGGCTCTGATTACTTACCTCCAACCTACTTAGACCGTCGAGTACAGAGGGATCTACCTCCATGATGGCGGCAGGTACTGCCCTATTTGCCTGATCCCGGACAGCAAGATTATTCTCGAGGACTACGTGTAGGATGACCGAGTTGTATCGAACATCGTGCTGGTGCCCGTGCTCTTGCCACTCAGAGGCTTTCCTATGGATTTCTACCGCACCAGCCCACTCTATTCCCTTGATGCGCACTCGCGCGAGTTCGAAGTCGGGACCATCGTGGCTATTGAGCTGTCCCACATCCACCACCTCAATGGGATTGCCCTCAAGGGAAATCCTATCGTATAGCCTATTGGCCCAAATGTAGTGGAGGTGGCTTTCGGGTATCATTTCTTGTGGTCTTGCTGGTATTTCTCCTTGAGGAAGCGCCCAGTATAGCTTTCGGCTACCTCCATGAGACCTTCGGGTGTGCCCTGGTAAACTAAGTTGCCGCCCTTAGCGCCTCCTTCAGGCCCTAGGTCAATGATGTAGTCGGCGCACTTGATAACCTCCATATTGTGCTCAACAATTACCACGGTATGCCCATGGTCTATCAGGGCTTGGAAGGAGCGCATGAGTACATTGATATCGTGGATATGGAGACCAGTGGTTGGCTCGTCAAAGATAAAGAGAGTAGGCTTCTTGCCTTTGTCCATAAGGTGTGAGGCAAGCTTTACTCGCTGACTCTCTCCTCCCGATAGAGTGCTGGAGCTTTGCCCAAGTTTGATATAACCTAAACCTACATCGGAAAGGACTTGTAGCCCTTCTACAATCTTGAGGGCATGGGAGGTCTCTTCGGTGTATTGACCAAAGAAAGAGATAGCTTCATCTACCGAAAGTTCGAGTATATCTGCAATGTTTTTGTCGTGGAAGGTCACCTCAAGTACCTCTTCATTGAAGCGCTTGCCGTGGCATTCGTCACAAGGAATGGTCATATCTGCCATGAACTGCATCTCTATGGTAATGACTCCTTCGCCCCGGCAGGTTTCGCAGCGTCCTCCCTCGGTATTGAAGGAGAAGTACTGATGTGTAAATCCTAGCTGACGAGCCAATTGCTGGTTCGCCATCAACCGGCGGATGTCGTCGTACACCCCTATATAAGTCACAGGATTGGAGCGAGTAGAGATACCCAAAGAGTCCTGATCTACATACTCCACGCGCTTCACGCTGGAGATGCTTCTCGTGATGCCGTCGCAAGCTATCTTGGTGAGAGGGTCGTGATTGACCAAGCGCTCTACACCTTCGTAGAATATCTCGCGGACTAATGTACTCTTTCCCGAACCACTGACCCCAGTCACTACCGTGATTATTCCTAATGGGAATGTGACGTCTATCCCTTTGAGATTGTGCTTGTAGGCTCCCTTTACGGTGATGCTACTCTTGGAGGTGCGTCGCTTATTAGGCCAAGGGATGCTCTTCCTGCCCGATAGGTACTCTACGGTGTAGCTATTGGACTTCTTGGGGAGCTTGTTGGGGCTTCCTTGCCATACTACTTCTCCTCCACCAATGCCAGACTCTGGACCAATGTCGATAACTAGGTCGGCCGAACGGATCACCTCTTCGTCGTGCTCTACCACGACTACTGTATTACCCATGTCGCGGAGCTCTTTCATGATGTTGATGAGGAGATGAGTGTCTCGAGCGTGTAGTCCGATACTGGGCTCGTCGAGGATATAGAGGGTGCCAATCAAACCGCCACCAAGTGAGGTGGCTAGCTGGATGCGCTGCCCCTCACCACCCGATAGCGTGCCAGCTACTCGGTCGAGGGTGAGATAGCCAAGCCCGATGTCATCGAGGAAAGCTACTCGGTACTTCAGTTCGTCGAGGAGCCTTTTGCCTATCAATAGGTCGTGCTCACTAAGCTGTAGTTGGTCGAGCCATATACGGAGGTCTGAGATGGGGAGCACTACCAGCTGGGAGATGTCTTTACCGCCTATCTGTACGTATAGTGCCTCCTTGCGGAGTCGCTTGCCTTTACAGGTGGGGCAGAGAGAACGCCCTCGGTAGCGGGCCAGCATGATGCGGTAGTGCATCTTGTATTGTCTTTGCTCTACGTGCTCAAAGAAATCATTGATGCCGTATATCTTGTCACGACTGTAGCCGTGGGCGGGAAGCTGATTGCCATTCCAGAGGAGGTCTTTTTCATCATCGGTGAGATCTTTGTAGGGACGATGGATAGGGAATCCTAGTTTCTCTGTCTTTTGGATAAAGTCCTTCTGCCATTCACTCATCTTCGCCCCTCGCCAGGGCATTACGCACTCTTCATATAGAGAGAGACGCTTGTCCTGTATCACGAGGTCTTCGTCGATACCCATTACTTGGCTATAGCCCTCACATGTCGGACATGCCCCTACGGAGCTATTGAAGCTGAAGAGTTTATCGGTAGGCTCTTCGAAGGTGATTCCATCTAGTTCGAAGCGGTCACTAAATAGCTCTTCTCCGCCGTCGTACTTAATCAGTGCCGTGCCTCCGCCCTCAAAGAATGCTGTTTCTACTGAATTGCCGAGCCTATTATTGGTAGCATCGTTGTCGGGCTGTACCACAAGACGATCGATGACCAAGTGCATTCCGCTCTTTTTCATCTTATCGAGCCCTTTACTATCCAGGAGGTCTTGGATTCGGGCAACGGTGCCATCCTCAAGCAGAAGACGGCTGAAACCATTGGCGAGCTGAAGTTGTAGGTGGTCGAAGAGGGGGCGCCCACGAGGGACACTCATGGGGGCGCATACCATATACTTGGTCCCCTCTGGGAGGGCATTCACAAAGGCTAGGACATCATTGGTGGTATGCCGAGTCACCTCTTTGCCACTCACAGGGCTAATGGTATGACCAATACGTGCATAGAGCATGCGCAGGTAGTCGTAGATCTCGGTGACGGTACCTACAGTGGAGCGTGGACTCTTATTGAATTTGCGTTGCTGGATCGCAATGGCAGGAGGGATGCCTGTTATCACATCGGCTTCGGGCTTTGCCATCTTGCTGACAAACTGGCGAGCGTACACGCTGAGGCTCTCCACATATCGTCTTTGTCCTTCGGCATAAAGGGTGTCAAATGCTAGGGAGGTCTTGCCACTACCACTCAACCCCGATAGTACCACCAATTGATTACGAGGTATCTCGAGTGATACCCCTTTGAGGTTATTGACCCTCACACCTTTCAATACGATTTCGCTCATCTATCTCTCCTCAATGGTTGTCAGTGCACGGCAAGACGAGTTGTATCATCTCAGCCTGCCCCTCCCTTATATTACATACAAAACTACAAAAATCCCCGCAGCTAAGAAAGTACATTATGATTACGTAATAGGTCGAACGATGGGTGATGGTTTGAGAGGATAGAGAAAGGCTTCCCCATAGCGTGTTGTGGGGAAGCCTTTATAAATTTGTATGCTGGAGGGGATTAGTCCTCGAAGTCCTTAAGAGGCTTGATATTGAGCCTTACTGGCTGGATGAGGTTCTTAGGCGCAAGGATCTCATCGAGTTGCTCCTTAGAAAGGATGCCCTTCTCTAGCACGATATCTACGATACCACGACCAGTTGCCATCGCTTCCTTAGCGATCTTAGTAGAGTTCTTATACCCGATGTATGGGTTGAGCGCTGTCACTACACCGATGCTATTGTGTACATTCTCCTCTGTTGCCTTTGGATTAGCAGTGATGCCATCGATACAAAGGGTGCGGAGGGTGTCCATTGCCTGTACTAGTAGGTGTGAGCTCTCGAAGCAGCACTGTGCCATAATAGGCTCCATAGCGTTGAGCTCCATCTGGGATGCTTCGCCTGCCATGGTGACACAGACATCATTGCCAATCACCTTCATTGCTACCTGGGTAACCACTTCAGGGATTACAGGATTGACCTTACCTGGCATGATGCTAGAGCCTGGCTGACGAGCTGGGAGGTTGATCTCTCCTAGACCAGCGCGGGGACCACTTGAGATGAGGCGAAGGTCGTTGGAAATCTTGCTGAGCTTAACTGCAATACGGCGTAGGGCAGCTGAGTAACCTATCATGTGAGAGGTGTCTGAGGTAGCTGCTACCATGTCGTCGGCTGCGGTGACGTCCCAACCAGTGATTTTGCTAAGTGCCTTTGCACAGGCTTCACGGTAACCTGGTACGGAGCAGATACCTGTACCAATGGCGGTAGAACCCATGTTATTGACCAATAGCTGGTCTGCTGCGTGCTTGAGGTTGGGTATCTCGTGCTCTAGGATGGAGGCAAACGCATTGAAGGTCTGCCCAAGTGTCATTGGCACCGCATCTTGGAGCTGAGTACGTCCCATCTTAATGATATCCTTGAACTCCTCACCCTTATTGCGAAAACTCTTTACTAGATCCTCGATGTGTGGAATCATGTCTAGGTAGGTACGATACAGACCTAGGTGAATAGCGGTAGGGTAAGCGTCGTTGGTAGACTGTGAGAGGTTGGTGTGGTCGTTGGGGCTGAGGGTCTTGTAATCGCCACGCTCATAGCCCATTATCTCGAGGGCACGGTTGGTGATAACCTCATTGGCATTCATATTGGTAGACGTACCTGCGCCACCTTGGAACATATCCACTACGAAGTCCTCGTGGTGCTGACCAGCGATAATCTCATCGCAAGCCTGCTCAATGGCTTTAGCTTGGTCGTCGGTGAGGAGACCAAGCTCATGATTAGCCATCGCTGCACCCTTCTTGGTTAGCGCTAGACCCTCTACAAAGTGGGGGTAGTTGTTAATCTTGAAGGGAGAGAATTTGAAGTTCTCGATAGCTCGTGCTGTCTGCACTCCATAAAGGTGTTCGTTTGAGAGCTCTACTTCGCCGAGAAGGTCGCTCTCGATTCTCTTATTTTGTGACATATATTGTATAAAGCTTATAAATGGAGAAAGCAGGCACTTCCTTCACGAGTGTGAATAGAAGTACCCCCTTTCTATTTTGTCTGTATGTCTTACTTCTCCTCCTCGAGTGAGTGGATGACTAGACCAGAGCGTAGCTTTGGCTCGAACCAAGTGGTCTTTGGAGGCATGATATTACCACTATCAGCGATATCGATGAGCTGCTTCATGGTTACAGGATAGAGCGCTAGGGCTGCTACCATTTCGCCACTATCTACACGGCGCTTGAGCTCTTCAAGACCACGGATACCGCCAACGAAATCGATACGCTTGCTGGTACGGAGGTCCTGGATATCGAGGATATCACGAAGGATGTAATCGCTAGAGATGGTGACATCAAGTACACCGATAGGATCATTGTCATCGTAGGTGCCCTCCTTAGCAGTGAGTGAATACCACTTACCACCTAGGTATAGAGAGAAGTTGTGAAGAGCTGTTGGGTGGTAGATTTCAGTACCCTTCTCCTCTACGGTAAACTTCTCGCCTAGCTTCTCCAAGAACTGCTCAGGGGTATTGCCATTGAGGTCCTTCACTACACGGTTGTAGTCAATGATGTGAAGGTGACTAGCTGGGAAACAAACTGCCATGAAGTAGTTGTACTCCTCGTCGCCAGTATGGTTAGGATTATTTCTCCTCTTCTCGTCACCGATGAGAGCAGCTGCAGCTGAGCGGTGGTGACCATCGGCGATGTACATATATGGGATAGCCTCGAAAGCCTTGGTGATGGTTTCGATATCCTTCTCATCGCTGATTACCCAGAAGGTATGACCGAAGCCATCAAGGTCTACCACGAAGTTGTACTCTGGCTCAGTTGCCTTGTACTTATCGATGATAGCTTGTAGGGTAGCATTGTCCTCGAAAGCGAAGAATACAGGCTCTACATTGGCATTATTGACACGTACATGCTTCATGCGATCCTCTTCCTTATCCTTACGAGTAAGCTCATGCTTTTTGATACGGCCCTCCATGTAGTCGTCTACATAAGCACCAAGGACGATACCATACTGGGTACGACCGTCCATTGTCTGAGCGTAAATGTAGTAGTTAGGCTTCTCGTCTTTTACCAACCAGCCCTTCTTCTGGAAGTTGGCAAATTGTGTAGCTGCCATCTCATATACATCCTCGTCGTGCTCGTCCTTACCTACAGGGAAGTTGATCTCGGGACGGATGATGTGATAGAGTGACATCTCATTGCCCTCAGACTCCTTGCGTGCTTCGTCGCTATTGAGTACGTCATAAGGGCGAGAATTGACCTTCTCTACAAGATTCCTTGGAGGGCGAATGCCCCTAAATGGCTTTACAATCATATCTATTATAATATAATGAACAGTGTGAAGTGAATAGTGAAGAGGCGTATACCCCCTTCACCATTCACTATGTGTCTGCGATTACTTATTTACTCTAAACTTTTCGTTACCAGTAAGTAGATAGCTAGCAATCTGAGAAGCAGCAGCCATACCAGCATTGATGTTTGCCTCTGCAGTTTGTGCGCCCATCTTCTTGTCGGTAGAGAAGTACTGCTTGCCAAACTTCTCGATGATCTCAGCCTCTGCGTCTGGCTTTACGTCGGTAAGGTAGCTGATGTCAGGACGTTCTGCGAGCACCCTCATTAGGTCTGCCTCATTGATAAGATCCTTACGAGCGATATTTACAAGGATAGCGCCCTTTGGCATTGAGCTGAGCAGCTCATAATTGATCATACCCTTGGTATTTGCAGCAGATGGCATAGCGAGTACCATGATGTCGCATACCTCGAACATCGCCTTACGGTTTACGAAGAACTCGAAACCATCCTTTACGAAGTAGTCGGCTGGGGTAGAGCGGCTGTAAGCATAGACATGCATACCGAATCCCTGAGCGATGCGAGCAGCATTCTCACCGATATTACCATAGCTCATTACGCCTAGGCGCTTGCCCATAAGCTCGCTACCAGATGCCCCAGTAAAGCCCTTGCGGATGTGGAATAGTAGCATTGCAAATACAAGCTCTGCTACAGCATTGGCGTTCTGACCAGGGGTATTCATAACAACTACGTTGTGCTTAGTAGCAGCTTCGCAGTCTACATTGTCATAACCAGCACCAGCACGAACCACAATCTTGAGGTTCTTACCAGCCTCGATAACCTCTGCATCCACTTTGTCGCTACGAACAATCATAGCATCAACGTCCTTTACAGCCTCAAGTAGTTGAGCTTTCTCGGTGTACTTCTCTAGGAGCACTAGCTCTAGTCCGTTGCTCTCTACAATACCTCTTATCTTCTCTACTGCTATCGGAGCAAATGGCTTCTCCGTAGCGATCAATACTTTCTGCATATCTACTTATATATAATGATGCAGAGCCACGGTGTCCCGTGGCTCCACATCCATTAGTTTTTACATATTCTTCTCAAACTCCTTCATTACATCTACGAGTGCTCTTACGCTCTCGATAGGAAGTGCATTGTAGGTAGAAGCGCGGAAACCACCTACTGAGCGGTGCCCCTTGATACCCATCATACCACGCTCTGTAGCGAGGTCGAGGAATGGCTTCTCTAGCTCCTTGTACTCGTCCTTCATTACGAAGCAGATGTTCATGAGCGAACGATCCTGCTCGCGAGCAGTACCACGGAAAATCTTAGAAGAGTCGATAGCATCATAAAGTACTGCAGCCTTCTCTTCGTTCATTTTCTGCATTACAGGGATACCACCTAGGCTCTTGTACCACTTGAGGGTTTGTAGCGCTACGTATACAGGGAATACAGGAGGTGTATTGAACATACTGCCCTTATCTACGTGAGTCTTGTAGTTAAGCATTGTTGGCAGTGGACGATCTACCTGCTCTAGCTTGTCCTTACGTACGATAGCGAAGGTAACACCTGCTGGAGCTAGGTTCTTCTGTGCACCACCATAGATAAGGTCGTACTTAGATACATCTACTGGACGGCTGAAGATGTCTGATGACATATCGCAAATCAGTGGAACGTCTACGATTGGATCCTTCTTAATCTCAGTACCATAGATGGTATTGTTGGAAGTGTAGTGGAAGTAATCTACATCGCTTGGTACAGTGTACTCAGGGATATAAGTATAGTTGTCCTCCTTAGAGCTACCAACTACTACTACCTCACCTACATACTTAGCTTGCTTGATAGCATTGCTTGCCCAAGTACCAGTATCGAGATATGCAGCCTTAGTCTTGAGGAAGTTGAGCGCACCCATGTAGAACTGGAGGCTAGCACCACCACCTACAAATACTACCTCGTGGGTCTCTGGAATGTCGAGAAGCTCCTTGAATAGAGCAATAGCCTCGTCCATAACAGCCACAAACTCCTTACCTCTGTGGGATACCTCGAGGAGAGAGAGTCCAGTACCTGCAAAGTTCTCAACAGCCTTAGCTGCTTCCTTAATTACCCCGTCATTTAAGATCGAAGGGCCAGCGTAGAAATTGTGCTTTTTCATCGTCACTGTGTTATTAAATGTATAAATTATATGTTGAATTTGCTTTCTGCGAGTAAAGGTACCCATTATAGACCAATTAACCTCGGAAATAAGTAAAACCTTGCCATATAACAACCTTTCCCCCATAACTAATTGAGCTTGGTTCCTTAGGTATGTGACCACGACCATTGCAATGGTCTCAGCGGAACCTCTTGTATGAGCTCTGATTAGGTACAGCTACTGGGTACAATAAAGGGTAGAAACTCGTCTGAGTTCCTACCCTTTATTATATGAGTATCTGATTATGCTAGACCACCAAATACTAGGATAGAAACAAGCAGACCAAGGATAGCATAAAGCTCTGGGAATGCTGCCATCACCATTGTAGATGCAAGCACATTGTGACCATCAGCAGTTGCTGCGATACCATTAGCTAGGATACGTCCTTGGCGATTAGCACTCGCCATACCCACGATACCTACCAATAGACCCATCATAAGGATGGCTACAGATGCCATGAAAGACATCTCAGGATTGATAAGATCCTTAGCTAGGAAAAAGCCGATGAAGCCATACAGACCTTGGGAAGCTGGCAGTGCCGAGAGGCCGATGTACTTACCCATCTGTGTTGGGTCTTTGCGCATAGCGCCAATCGTTGCCTGTCCCGTGAAGAATAGGCCGAATGCACTACCCATGCCACTGATGCCTACCATTGCGAATACGCCTAGGTATGCCAAAATCAAATTTAATTCCATAAGTGTTCGTTTATCTAAGTTATAAATTATTATTCTTTCTTCTGATTAGTCTTTTTCTACTTCAAGTTTCCTTAGAGGGTCATAGGTGATACCACCTCCCTCAAAGTCGGAGTTATTGAAGTATTCTACGTAGATCAGTCGGATAGGGTGTACTAGGGCGCCAATTGTTGTTAGCCCAAAGTTGATACCGTGTCCGAGTACCAAGATGAATGCTCCCACAGGGATAGCCAATAGTATTGGGAGTCCTGATGTTGCCATTACAGCAAGGTTATTAAACACTCCACCGAGTACGGCACCTGTAAGTCCGATAGCAAAGAGACGGATGTAGGAAAGGGTATCTCCCAGTAATCCCGACACAATATTATAAGTGTGCCATAGTCCTGCACCGAAGTTGACAAAGATGTTTTTCCCTGGTGTATTGTAGAAGAGCACCAAGAGCACACACAGTCCAGTAATACCGTAGAGGACATAAGTAGCCCATTGAGGGATGCTCACTTCTATCATCGGTAGCCCTACGAGTACTGCCAGTACGATGATAAGTGTGGGCCAAGCATACGACGATAGTGCTTTAGTAAAGCCCACTTGTTTGGTGCGCTTCAGTGCGCCAATGTACTTCGCAAATATAATCTGGATAAATCCGAGAACAGGGGCAATAATCATCATGTTTTCAGACGAGATGAAGTACTCCCTTATACTTGCTAGGAATGGTACCTTTACCAGTTCCACTCCGAAGAATGATCCACTAAAGAAGCCAATAACAACACCAGCGAGTCCGAGCCATTGCGCTAGTTCGAGCGTCTTCTTGGCAGCGGGTTTGGCTTTTCTCTTCAGTAGTGACGCCACTATCAATACCATCAGTCCATAGCCCGAGTCACCAAAGCATATTCCGAAGAATACCATAAAGAAAGGGGCAATGTATGGGGTAGGGTCAAGCTCACCATAGTTGGGCATAGAGAATAGCTCCACAAGGGGTTCAAATACTCGTGTAAACCTATTGTTCTTTAGCTTTACAGGGACATCCTCTATCTTATCTATTTCTAGCTCAGTGAAAGCGATACCGCTATCCATCAGGTCTTGCTCCATCTTGGGCGCAAGGTCTTTGGGTACCCAGCCTTCTACGACCACCAGCTTGTCATCGTACATTCGAGTGCCTTGGAAGTTGGCATTCTTCATGTTGAAGCTATTTTGTAGCTCCACAACCTTCTCTGCCAATACATCTGGGTGATAAGCGAGGTAGTTTCGGCTTCCGAGTAGTAGCCGCTTCTCATCCATTAGCTTGTCCTCCTTTGCTTTTAGCTGGCTAAGGCTGGCTGTTGGGAGTTTTTGGAGCTCAGCTTGGTCAAGGGTAGGGGGTGTCGCTTGCCTGGTCACCGTTACGAAGTAAGTATACCTCCCTTCGCTCTGAATTACCTGAGCGTCATACTGCTGCTCCCATTCCTCTTTGAACTGAGCTGGAGACACGACCCAGAAGTGGACAAAGTAGCCTGCCTCTTCTAGCTTCTTTATCAGTGAAAGGTCAAAGTCTCCCCATACCTCCAGTTCCTTTTGCTGGTTGTGCACCTCTGCGAGCTTACTCTCTACCTGAGCTATCTTATCCAGAGTCTCCGAATAGGTTGCTGTAAAGAGTTCGTAATCATTGATTACTCCCTCTGGTAGATCGCTGTGCTCTATTGTGTCTGGTGTCTGCCCCTCTTCTAGCTTATTGCCATTACGCACCGTATTCAGTCGTTGCTGTAGGTGCTTAATATCGTTTTGTTGCGATACATTTTGTGCAAACTCCTCTACCTTCAGAGGATTGGTATACTGCCGCACCTGTACTACACCTAGGTCACGGAGCTTATGGAGAAATTGCTGATACTCTGGTTCGTATACGAAGTAAGAGTATCTCTTCATTGGTACTATCATAGCTCTTCTCCTATTTTGTTTTTGGCTTTTGCCTCCAGATTGGAGCGCATAATCTTCTGTGACGCTTTGGAGAGCGATTCCTCATCCTCCAGATAGCGTTTGATCTTACGGATAGCATCTTGGTACCCTGGGATCTGTACCTTCTCAAAAAGGTTTACCTTCTGGGTAGTCTTCCTCCTGGCATGATCCAGTAGATCCAGCTTGATACGTCCCACCTCAGCTTCGATACCGATAGATGCCATACTCTTGATGAGCTGTGTCCCATCCATATACCACGAAGGCGTGGTCATAAGGCTGAATGGGCGCACCTCGAAGTCTATCTCACCAAGCTCTGGTATCTGTACCCCTGCAAAGCGCTTTATCTCCACCTGTACATCGTTGACACGTACAATAGTTGGGTCAAATTCGCTCCATAGTGCCACCATGCTATCGTAGCTCCGCATGCTCTCCTCCAACTGTCGCTCCATCTCTTCCACATGCTCCTTGGTGCGCTTCACCTCCATTCGGAGGGCGCTCTCCTTGCTCTTGATAGTAGGGAGGGCTCTTTCACGCACCTTCAGCTGCTTGCGCTGTTGCTGGAGGGAGGTTTTGTTATATTGAAACTTAATCGCCATCGATTATCTCTTAAGCATTGGTCGGCCAGTACTTCTCCACAAATTCCTGGCGGATATTTACCTCTGCTTGGTTGAAGTGCTTAGCGAAGAGCGACCAAGCGGTGTCCAACATCTGGGTAGAGTCGAGGTTTACATCTATAGCAAGTAGTTCCTTAGAGTACTCACGAGCGAAGTCGAGCGCACGTTGGTCGTAGTTGGTGAGGTCGAAACCATTCTCTTGCTTGGTCTGAGCATTGGCTGCATCGGCATACAGACGTACCGCAGCATTCATCACCTGTGGGTGATCCTTACGGGTCTCCTTACCAATTACCAGCTGCTTCAGACGTGAGAGCGAACGGAATGGGTCTACAATCACCTTACCCACCTCACTATCTTGGCGTAGGTAGAGCTGACCCTCAGTGATATATCCAGTATTATCAGGCACTGCATGAGTGATATCTCCTCCCGATAGCGTCGTAACCGCAATAATAGTAATCGAACCACCATCAGGGAATTGCACTGCCTTCTCGTAGATCTTAGCAAGATCTGAGTAGAGCGAACCAGGCATTGAGTCTTTCGAAGGAATCTGATCCATCTTATTCGATACAATGGCAAGAGCATCGGCATAGTTACTCATGTCAGTGAGTAGTACCAGTACCTTCTCTTTCTTCTCCACCGCAAAATACTCTGCCGCAGCTAGTGCCATATCAGGAATAAGCAGACGCTCTACCGAAGGATCCTCAGTGGTATTCACAAAACTCACGATACGATCCAGCGCTCCCGCATTTTGGAATGTGTTACGGAAATAGAGGTAGTCGTCATTCGTTAGTCCCATTCCTCCCAGGATGATTTTATCCGACTCTGCACGCATCGCCACAGTAGCCATCACTTGGTTGTAAGGCTGGTCTGGGTCGGCGAAGAATGGAATCTTCTGTCCTGTTACTAGGGTGTTATTGAGGTCGATACCAGAGATACCTGTAGCGATAAGCTCCGAAGGTTGTTCACGACGAACAGGGTTTACCGAAGGACCACCAATCTCTATCCTCTTTCCCTCTACCTCTGGGCCGCCATCAATAGGATCACCATAAGCGTTGAAGAATCGACCAGCAAGTTGATCGCTCACCTTTAGTGAAGGGGCATGTCCTAGGAAGATAACCTCGGCATCGGTAGGGATATCCTCTGTACCTTGGAAGATCTGTAGGGTTACTTCCTCACCATAGATGCGCACCACCTGAGCTAGTTTACCATTCACTAGCGCAAGCTCGTCAAAGCCCACATCCTTAGCATTGAGGGTACAAGTCGCTTTGGTAATCTTGGTTACCTTGGTATATATCTTTTGAAAAGCTGTAGTTGCCATACTTACTCCTTATCTATTATTCTGCACCCTGAGCAGCAATCATCTGCTTAGCTTCGTTGTGGTACTTCTCAAATTCCTCGCTCTTGAAGACAGAGTAGTTCATCTGCTTGAGCACATTGATGAGTTTCTTGAAGAAGTCAGCTACCTCCTCAAACCCTTCAAACTCAAAGTTCTTAGCACATATACTCATGACCAATTCCATCATGAATTGCTGGCGTTCCAGTGGGGTAATCTGATCAATATCATCAAAGGCATCCTGCTGGTAGATGATAAAGTCGATTAGCTCCGACTTCCAGAAAGTCTCATGGTGGTCTAGTGGCACACCGTCATCACCCAAGATGTTTATCTGCTCTGCCACCTCACGACCACGAAGCATACGGCGCTTTGCTTCACCTACTAGTTCTAGCCATTCTTTACCCATGATCTTGGCAATCTCCTCGGCAAACTCAGGGTATTCGATGTACTTAGAGTAGCTCTCAATAGGATTCACCGCAGGATAACGCTTCTTATCGGCACGGTCTTGCTCAAGTGCATAGAAGCAGCGAGCCACCTTCTGGGTATTCTCCGTTACAGGCTCCTTGAGGTTACCTCCCGCTGGCGAAACAGTACCGATAAAGGTTACCGAACCTGTCTTACCATTATTCAGATATACATAACCGGCACGAGCATAGAAGTTGGCAATAATTGCCGAGAGGTCCATTGGGAAGCCGTCAGGTCCAGGCAACTCCTCGAGTCGGTTGGACATCTCACGAAGTGCCTGAGCCCATCGAGAAGTAGAGTCTGCCATTAGGAGCACCTTCAGTCCCATACTCCTATAATACTCTGCCATAGTCATAGCAGTATATACCGATGCCTCACGGGCAGCCACTGGCATGTTAGACGTATTGGCTACCAATATAGTACGCTCCATCAGCTTGCGTCCTGTATGAGGGTCTACAAGCTCAGGGAACTCCTTGAAAATCTCCACAACCTCATTGGCACGCTCTCCACAGGCAGCTATGATAACGATATCCGCCTCAGCTTGCTTACTAATGGCGTGCTGCAGCACCGTCTTTCCCGTACCGAAAGCACCAGGGATAAATCCTGTACCACCCTCCACGATAGGATTCATGGTGTCTATTACGCGCACACCTGTCTCCAGTAGCTTAAATGGTCTTGGCTTCTCGCTGTACGCAGTGATAGCCCTCTTCACAGGCCACTTCTGCACCATGGTTACCTCATGCTCCTTGCCTTCGGCATCGGTGAGCACCGCAATCACACTGTCTACAGTATACTCGCCTGCTCCCACAATACTCTTCACTTGGTAAGAGCCTTTGAAGACAAAGGGAACCATAATCTTGTGTGGCTGATTATTCTCATCCACCTCACCCAGCCAACTCGCAGCCTCTACGCTGTCGCCGACTTCCGCAATAGGCTTGAAAGCCCATAGTTTCTCTCTATCTAGGGGGTCGGTATATTCGCCTCGGCTGAGGAATACCCCTTCCATCTTATCGAGGTCATTTTGCAGACCATCATAGTTCCTTGAGAGCATACCAGGTCCCAGCTGTACCTCAAGCATGTGTTGCTCAAAGGTAGCGGTATCGCCCACTCTCATACCTCTTGTGCTTTCAAATACCTGCACAATAGCGTGATTGCCCTCCACCTTGATCACCTCCGCCATCAGCTTTCTGCCGCCTACATTTACAAAGCAGATCTCATTCTGCCCTACAGGCCCATCTGCAAGGATGGTCACGAGGTTGGAGACCACTCCTATCACCTTGCCAGTTGTCTTCATCGGTATATTGTCTTAATCTTTGTATTTATGTTATTCATCCTCTCCTCCCGAGGTTTGTCTTACCCTTTTGGACTTGGCATGACTCTTGAGTGATTGCTTAAAGTCGTCCATCTCCTGCTTGAAGTCCTTATTTAGCGAAGATACAATCTCCCTAAACTGCTGTTCTCCTTGCACCTTGTCTAGCTTCTCCCAGCGCTCCAGTATTTGTAGCTTCAGGAGATAGACGAGCATCGCATTGATAGAGAAAATGTCGGCAAAGGTCTCTTCATCGAGAAGTCGCCATTTGTAATCATCGATCTTCTGCTCTCGCACAGCGAGGTTGTCCTCCTCTGCAATCTTGCGCATAGCACTCACTAGTTCGCCCTCTGGGGTGTAGGTAATCTCGCTCCAGTCTCCAGCCTTCAGCAACTGGTACAAAGGGCGATCGCCCAATATATATAGGCTTCTATCAAGCTTAAACTTATCTGCCGTTACTGCTGCCAGAGTAGCTGCAATGTCTTGCTCCAGTTTGAACCACCTGCGGAGGAACTCATTACCCTCCTTCTGCACATGTTCGGCGTAAGACATCAGGAGTAAATCAGCATAGAAAAAAGGTTGGTCTACCCCCTCGTGCTGCTCCGTTAGGTAGCGCGTTACAAACTCCTCCATATAGCGAGGGTACACACGCTTAGGGAGCCTAGGGTACTCCAGCTCTTGATACTCCGTCACCGCATTACGTTCCGCCTCTAGTCGCTGCCTAGTTGCTTCCACCAAGAAGCGTAGCTTTTCCTCCCCCAGCACATACATCTTGTGCTCGGGGACTACTACCTCCTTGCCACGTAATATTTGCAGAAGAAGAGCGTTGTCTTCCCTTAGTAATAGTAGGTCTATCTGCTTACGGTCGCTCTTTGTTGCCTGCTCCTTTAGAAGCGTCACAAATTCACGACTAGTCAGTTGGTGCGTGCGATAGTCGCCCTGCTTAAGCGTGGGTAGCTGGGCGCCAAGTGTATAGTAACCCGCCATCACTCGCCACCAAAGAGGATTTCACGCATACGAGGACGCATAAACTCCTTGAAGTACTCAGCGAATGCCTCCTTACTTACATTGATCTTGTAGTCTGCACCCTCTGGAGAGATGTCAAAATTAGCCGACTTACCTGCCACCTCAGTGATCTTAACCCCCTGATTGAGCACATCCTGAGCTTCCGCACGGAAATACTCCTCTAGCCCCTTCGCATCACTGGTCGAAATCTCTACGCCACCAGATAGTTGCTTAGCCATCTGTAGTACCACACCATAAAGAGCCTCTGGCTTGGCAAAGGCTGCATCGATAGCCTTATTTACCGCAGCGCTATTAATCATGCTTGTGATTTTGAGTTGAAGAGCATCCTCAGCGCTAGAGACCATATTCCTGACCTCTGTCTCAGACTGAGTCTTGAGGCGTTCAGCTTCCTTACGAGCCTCAGTTACGATGCGCTCCGCTTCACTCTTGGCCTTCTCTAGGGCGTCACGTCCTTGAGATTCCGCCTTAGCTACTATTTGCTCTGCTTGGCTATTGGCTTTCTCTACTCCATCTTTGTAGATCTTTTCGGCTAATTCCTGAATCTTGTTATCCATATTATATAACTATACGACTTTCGTCATTTTACATTGCCTTGCTCGGTAAGCCCTCCATCTTTATTGGGATGCTTGAGTGCCTCAAAGTTACGAATAATATTTTTTTTCAGCAAGAGTTTTTTCAGGTTATTTTGGTTTTATCTATCCTATACAAGCCCCCCAGCCCCCTAAAGGGGGGGTAGCCCGAGGCAAGGGGCTTGGCTCCATTCCTCAGCCCGACAATAATAGAGTACATTAGCGCGGTTTTCGTTAGCCACGGTTGAGGGCGCAGCCCGAGGCCGTGGATAGGGGAGCCCCCCAACCCCCTAAAGGGGGAGCCCATAGGCAGGGGGGAGGGAGGGGGACGAAAACCCACTACTGTTTCGCCCTATATTCAGTCCGTAATAGGGTACATTAGCGTAGTTATATCTCTTGCCTTTTTCTAATACCCTATATCAGTGAAATTTATTCCTAGGAATAAATTTATTTATCTGTACAAATAAAAATAATTATTCCTAGGAATAAATTTCGCTGATATAGGGTATCGCAAACGGGTTATAGCGCTAATGGTTCTCCCTATAACCAGTACGACAATAATAGAGTATATTAGTGCGGTTTTCGTTAGCCACGGTTGAGGGCGCAGCCCGAGGCCGTGGATAGGGGAACCCCCCAGCCCCCTAAAGGGGGAGCCCATAGGCAAGGTGGAGGGAGGGGGCTCATCTTATCCACGCCCTCCTTCAGCCCCCAAACCCCCTAAAGGGGGCTTTGGCTCCATTCCTCAGTTCAAGCGTGGCTAACGAAAACTGCACTAATGTTTCGCCCTATAAACAGTTCTAAATAGAGGGACATTAGCACCGTGGAGAGGGAGCTACGATAAGCCCTATTTCTTCCCACTCCTTCGCCCGCCGAGGGCTAGTGCATATAGGTTGTGGGATTACTTCTTATGGACCTCCACGACCTCGCCGAGGTGGATGGCAAATGTCCAATTGGTTTCCGGACCATCAGCTTTATAGAGCATGTCTTGCACGGCATTTGCTCCTTTCTTGAATGCCTCTTGCCATTGCTCATCGGTGAAGCTATCGTCTTCCATGTCGGTGCGCCATACTCCGCCCTTGTGGTATCTTTCAGGAATAAAGCCGAACCCCTTTATTCTCACCGTGGCTGTATCTCTATCCTTCCTGTAGCCCACACCCAGAGACAGATACTCATAATAGCGGGGGACATAGCTAAATATGCCCTCATTGTAAGCCTCTGGGTAGATTCCCGATTCCTCGGGGAGGTTTTGGTTCGTGATAATATACCCATCGCTCGATTCCCTTAGATCTAGGTACTTACTTATCGTTGTTGGCTTAATCTCGCGGTACTCCACCGTTTTCTCCCCAGATATAATCTTATCGAACCATGCTTGTGTAATGGTCAGATACAGACTATTATCCTTTGTGCTCTCCTTGCCCGTAGGAATCACCTCAAAATAGTTCGGGCTCTCCACCAATTGCTTCGTTGCTTGTAGCTCTTCTGCATCGTGGTGCTCAAAAGGTTGCCCATCCCATTCTACGAACTTAAAGTGGGCACTCATTTCCTCCTCTAACTGCTCCACGTTTTGTTTCACCTTCTTGTAGGGTGACTGGTTGTTCTCAGCTGCCATACTCTTATGCTCATTTTGGTTAATACTATAGTCCCTTATCTCAGGAACCTCTAGAGTCTTCTCCTCTTCCTCCTCATAGCCCACAGGCTTCCACCCCATAGCGCAGTCATACAGTCTATCCTGATAATGCTCCAGATAGCCGTGTAGTTCTTCTGGGTAGTTATCACTATTCGTACGCCTAAATCGCCTTATCAGGCGGCCAAATTCTGCTCTCTTCTTTTCGTCAGGAAAGAAACCACCCTCCGTGTGGATCATATTCTGAAACTTACTATCCGTCTCCACATACTTCAAGAAGTCCTGCTCCAGTTGGTGACCAGCATCGATAAGCTCTCGATCCATCTCCTCTTCTAGATTGAGTCTTTTCACGAACTCCTCCACAGAGTCTACCTTTGCCGCCCCACCGTTGGCGGGCTTTTTATTGGCATCTGGTGCCTTAGGCAAAGCGGTCTCCCCCTTATCCTCTGGATATACTGTGGCAGTTATCTCCAGCGAAGTGGCAGGCAAAAAGCCCGCATCATCGAGCTGAACCCCAATCTCGCTCTTACTACTAGGGTTGCGGGTGATGGTATTGTATATCCGCTTGTAGTGCTCCCAGAATCCCATAAAGTAAGGCTCCCTCAGCTCTTGGTCTATCTCAATGATACCATTGAAGTTGAAGATCGTAATCAGGTACTCCTGTACGCTCTTCTTCAGTTGCTTGGCACGGTCTACGAAGCCCTTATCATCGGCCCCCTCTGTTGTTTCCTTGCCTGCCGCCATGCGCTTCTGGGCTTCCATCATCTCCCGCCTTATCCACTCCTCTATCTTGAGTAGCACCTCATTGAGTGCCGTAGTCCGCTCCGTTGGTTCCAGTTTGTGCAGTTCCACAAACCGCCTGAAGTAAAGGCAGTAGAGCTCCTCGCCCATCAGTTCCTCCCTTATCTTATGGAGCTTATCCAGCGCTTGCAGAGGCTCCAAGATGGTAAAGGTAAGGTCGCTATACTTTGCCAGGGCTTCTTTCAGGTGGTGGATATTCACATTCTTGTGCGAGATATCTATCACATGGCAGTCTACCTTATGCTTATTCTTCGTCGTGCGGTTCACACGGCAAATGGTCTGAATCGCATTGATGCCCGATATCTCCTTATCCAAGAATAAGGTATGTAGTAGCTTCTCATCAAACCCTGTCTGTAGCTTGTCCACCACAATGATAAGCCCATTCTTACCCTTCTGGAAAGCTTCGATCACCTCGGCTTCACTCTTCCCCTCATTGTAGGTAGAGGCAGATGGCATATCTTGGCGGTCGCTATAGACGATATACACCTTGGCGTCATTGAACCTCGGCATTGTCCCTCTTCTGGCGATCTCCTTGCGTATCTCCGTCACGTACTTGATCGCCGACTCTATAGAGCTTGTGGCGAGCATCGCTTTGCCATAACCCCTGATACTAGGGTATACCGTGGTGTAGAGGCGCTCCACAATCTTTTGCGCTATATTTCTGATCCTAGCGTCGTTATTGTAGATCTGTTTCTTGCGTAGAGCGTACTGCTCCTCCTCATTGCTCATCCCTGCGGGCACGGTGTACTCCATAGCCACCACCCACTTGTAGATATGTGCAGCGGGGTTGAGCACATACCCCTCCTCTATCGCCTCTTTCATGGTATAGGAGTCGAAGGGTACCCATATTGGTCGGGTATCTTCTGTCTTCAGGAATTCCCCAAACCTAGCCAGCACTGTATCGCTTGGCGTAGCCGTGAGACCAATGATCACATTCTTCTTCCTGCTCTTTCCTGCCTCGCCCTCTATATAGGGGCGCTCTAGAGCATCTTGGAGCGATTCAAAGCTCGAACGCATCTCATCATGTAGTTTGCCACTATTGGTGCGGTGGATCTCATCGATGATAAAAGCCACCCTCATCTGCTTAGTCCCCAAGCCACGCTCTGCTATTACTTGCTCAAAGTCATTGAACTTCTGGATATTTACCACTGCCACCCGCACATTATCATCGTTCATAGCGTTGATAAGCTCCCGCCTATTGGTAACGTCGGTAAAGTTCACCCTACTGAGGTTCATATTGTGCATCATCTCATTGAGCTGATTGCGTAGCTGTATGCGGTCTACCACTATGAGTATCTTATCGAATACCAGTGTCCCCTCTTCCCTCATATCGCTCATCATAGAGGCGAGCCAGCCGATGATGTTGCTCTTGCCGAACCCAGCGGCATACTGTAGGAGTAGCGAATACACATACTTATTATTGAGTATCTTATTCCGCTCCTCTAGGATCTGCTCTATCCGTTCTGGGCTCAGCTTCTGCGCTTCCAGCTGCTTACGCAGTTGCTCTATATAGTAGTTGGGCTCTCCCTCGTGCTTAAGGAATTCCCGAAGCCTGGTGAGCACCTTATCCACGCCAAACTTCTGCTTGGGGCGAGGACTAATTAGGGTACCCGTATTGCCCGAACGCAAAAGTGTGCCGCTCTTCTCCTTATTATTATAGGTGTACTCTAGGAAGTTGTAATACCTTATCTCCTTCTCCACCTCTTCTCGGGCATAGAAGCGCGCAAAGGTCTCCTTAAATACTGCCACAGGGTCGAGTGTCCCCTCTGCCCCTTTAGGGTACTCCTTGATCTCTGCTGCCACTTGGTCTACAGCATCTGTACGGTATATCTCATTATTGACAAACTGGGTTTTGAGCCCTTTGGTAAGAGTAGAGAGGGTACGCACCACATAGAGCGAACTGAGGTCGCAAGTGGTGACATGGATGGCTTTCTCAAATACATGGAGCATCCTACGCCGTAAAGTCTCCGTTACATCATTGGTATACGCTAGTCGGGCATACTGCTCCACCATCTCCACATAGTCGTTGGCTATCTTGCGTCGCCCCTCTTTCTCTGCGGTCTGACCATCGATGGTACTCTTCAGTTCGCAGTAGCCGAAGTACACGCCATTGACAAAGAAAGCGAGGTCGGGACGGAAGCTAAAGACCTGCTTCCCCTCGTGCTCGAAACGATAAGCTAGCTCGGGAACTACGGAAAAGATATTCTTATCGAAGTCGCGCACCTGACCGCCAATACTACTTCCCGAAGCGAAGAAGAGGAAAAAGGGCTCGCCCTGAAAGGTAAAGCTATTGAGCTTCTGTTTGAAGAACGTAGCTACATTCTGACTACTTAGAATATCCTCATACAGCTGAGCCTCGATAGCCTCGGTCATCTCCTCATCGCTGGAGAAGTGCTTACGTACCTTCTTCCAAGAGGCTGGTGAACTCTCTTTGAGGAAACACTGAAGGTCTGAAGTGAGGAATAGGCGTGGCGATACCATGCCATGCACCTCCTGCTTGTAGCCCAAGCCATTGACCCCATCACAAATATACTCTAGTACAATATCCTTCTGTAGTGCTAATTCGCTCATATTCCGCTCCTTTCTCTCTGTTTAGTTGGTTATCCTGCGTTGCCCCGTTACCACTTCCTCTATCAAACTCTTCTTTAGCGATCCTAGTAGATCTATCTTGCGGTCAATCGCCTCTACTAGTCTATCCAACCGCTTACACCGCTCATCCAAATACGCCACTATCTCCTGCTGCTCCTCTAGTGGAGGTAAAGAGATTGGAAATACCTTTAAATCATCTATGTCAATACGTCTAAGTCCTCCAACACCTTTAATAGTTCTTATTGCTTTATTTTTAAACTGATCAGTTTGCAAAAAATATAGCAAGTAAGTAGGATCTACCATAGTGGAAGGTCTGAATGGAATGAGTTCTGAAGACCCAAAACCGATGCCATTAGTCAAACCATTAAGTAATGCAATATTTCCATTCTCGAAAGAGGGAGTGATCTTTGCCATTACTATATCTCCATTAGCACAATAAGTATATTTCCCTTTTACCTCTGACAGTAGACGATTTTGATCATTAATGAAGTATCCTTGTTTGATATTTTCCATTGGAAAAAATGAAACCTGTTCGTTGTCTGATAAATTACCCGTATAACTAGGGTTAATTATGCAAATATCTTTTAGGCGGAGGGTGCGGTAGTTGGCGGGATTGTGGTGGGGGAGACCATGAGTGACGACTTCGGAGATAAGGGAGCGCTTCAGCTGAGCATAGCATTCTCTTTGCTTGGTCAGTAGCTCTACAATACGATCAATCCGCACTGTCTCCCTATCCAAATACTCAGCTATCGCCTGCTGCTCCTCTAGTGGAGGTAAATAGATAGGCATAGACATAAAGGAAATCATGGGAATAACTTTCCTTAGTCCTCGATATAATGGTTTCAAAGACTTCTCATTATCTAAGGCAATAAAGTAATAATAAACATAGAGAGTGTTTGCATTACTAACAGAAAAGACATCGTAGGCTCCAGTCAACATTCCTGTCTGCTGTACATACCCAACCGTTCTTGGTGTTTCATCAACATCAAAAAGGCAAAATACAAGATTAGTGGGGTTCACTATCTTATAGCTGTCAAACTCTTTTGGAAATTTCCCTTTTCCTGACACTATATCACGTTCAATTACGCCTTGAGTAGATAGAGATAGGAGTGTATAGTCATCACTTCTTTCTCCCACAACCTCCTTAATCTCTGTGAAGATATCCTTAATGCGTTTCACCTCCCAGTGCTCGGGTATAGTTCGGAGCCAAGGGAGTTCACTTTCTTTGTATGCTTTGTAGCGCTCCATCATAGCCCGAGTTCGTTGTAGAGTTGTGTTAGCTCTGTATCTATTGCCTTGATTTCGGAGAGTAGGCTTGCTACCGAGGGCAGTTCGGTGGGCTGGTAGAAGACTTTATTGAAGTTGATTTCCACACCTACTTTATTGTCTCCGAGGGTGTAGGGGCGCCCGTGTAGGTGCTCCTCTAGGAAGCGGGTGATGCCCTGTTTATTCTCCTCTTCATCGGGAAGGTAGGGGATAATCTCGTAGTCCTTCACCTTCTTTCCCCCCTTGAGGGGTTTGCCGTTGTCGTCGAGTGGTGCTAGGTTGACCGCCTGATAATTGTAGTAGAAGTGGTACTTGCTGAAGATCTTGGCGTTTTCCGTCTCTTCATAGTGCGCCAATAGCTCCACAATCTTTGCCCTTTGTGCCGCATCTACCTCTACCCTCTTCTTGCCCTTACTCTTGCGTAGGAGCGTATAGTCTGCCGAAGCATCGATAAGCATCACCTTGTCTTTGCGCTCGGGTGCCTTCGCTTTATTGAGCACCCAGAGGTAGGTGGTGATACCGGTATTGAAGAATTCATCGCCTGGTAGCTGTATGAGAGCCTCCACCCAGTCTTGGTCGAGGAAATGCTTGCGGATATTGCTCTCTCCACTGCCTGCACCGCCACTAAAGAGGGTGGAACCATTGTGTACCACTACGGCAATGCCATTGGGGTTCATCTGATTGGTGATATGCTGGGTAAAGAGGAGCTGACCATCGCTCACGCTGGGCTTGAAAGGGTACCATCCATTCGCCAGACTATTGATCTCCTTTTGGTAGCCCTTCCAATTGACACCATAGGGAGGGTTGGCTACTACCACGTCGAACACTTTATCATGATAAGGGTTCTTCACGAGTGTATTGGCATGCTGTATCTCCGACTCCTCGCGAAAACGGCTCTCGATAGAGGCGAGCGCATAGAGGGCATCGTTCCAGTCCACGCCCTTTGTGACCACCGTCTTGTGTGTAACATTGCGTGAGATAGCATCTGCCACACCAAAGAGGAGGTTGCCGCCACCACAAGTGGGGTCGTAGAGCGAGGTAAAGCCCATGGGCTTATTTTCTATCTTGCTGCATACGATCTCGCCAATCAGCTGTATGATATCATCGGGGGTGTATTGTTCTCCTGCCGTGGTGGCAGAGATATCTGCCCACTTCCGCTTTATGTGCTCCTCTAGGGTGGTGATCTCGGAGTTGTTGTAGGCGCTGAGGTCTACTCTGGACCAAAGAGCTACGGTAGGGTAGAGGATGCCTTTCTTGAGTAGCTGGGCGCTGATGCCAGAGATGTCGAGGAACTTCTCATCGCTACTCCCTCGATTGTAGCCGAGTAGCTTTTGTATCTCGGGATCGAAGCCCGCTAGGTACTGCTCCCAGTCGCGTAGGAAGGTGGCTTCGCTCTTCACTAGGTCGCTCACCGTTACGCCACTCTTCACGATGATAGGGTTGTAGCCTATGCTACTTTGCTTAAACTCCCACTCGATATCTTGCTCGTCGGTAATCTCTTCCTTCAGGAGCATGTTTTTGTAGCGAAGCATGCGGCTCTCCAGCATCATAAGTGCTAGGTACGGCATCATAAAGGCAGGGAAGTCGCTCTGCTTAATTCCTGCCCCAATCAATAGGTCGGCACAGCTCCAAACGAGCGGCTCATAGGTCATTATATTGGGTCTATCCATCTCTCAAACTATTCTAAACGCCCTCCAGCCCAAAATTACCTAAAATTGGGCAAAGGCGAGTGCTTTGGTAGGTATTATTATTGTGAGGGCTAATAAGAAAGGAGGATGTGCTGATGGTTACTGGCCATCGGCACACCCTCCTAGGGATATATTACGTGTGGGCTAGTGGATTAGCCGTTAACCTTGTGCATAGTAGCGATGAGGTCGAGTACACGGTTAGAGTAACCGATCTCATTGTCGTACCAAGATACGAGCTTTACGAAAGTATCTGTAAGAGCAATACCTGCCTCCTTATCGAAGATAGAAGAGTGGGTGTCGCCAAGGAAGTCGCTAGAAACTACTGCGTCCTCAGTGTAAGCAAGGATACCCTTGAGGTTAGTCTCAGATGCCTTCTTGATTACAGCGCAGATCTCATCGTAGCTAGCTGGCTTCTCTAGGTTTACAGTAAGGTCTACTACTGAAACATCGAGGGTAGGTACGCGGAATGACATACCAGTGAGCTTGCCATTGAGTGATGGGATTACCTTACCTACAGCCTTTGCAGCACCGGTAGAAGAAGGGATAATGTTACCAGCAGCAGCACGACCACCTCTCCAGTCCTTTAGTGATGGACCGTCTACAGTCTTCTGGGTAGCAGTGGTAGCGTGTACGGTAGTCATAAGACCGTCCTTGATACCAAAGTTATCATTGATGATCTTAGCTAGTGGTGCAAGGCAGTTGGTAGTACAGCTAGCGTTACTTACAATCTGTGTGCCCTTCTGGTACTCGTTCTCATTAACACCGACTACAAACATAGGCGTTGCATCCTTAGAAGGAGCAGACATAACTACGTACTTAGCACCAGCCTCGATGTGTGCCTGTGACTTCTCAGCGGTGAGGAATAGACCGGTAGACTCTACTACGTACTCTGCGCCAATCTCGTTCCACTTTAGCTCCTTAGGATCACGCTCCTGGGTGCAACGGATGGTATTGCCATTTACGGTGATAGTGCTCTTCTCTAGGTCGTAAGATACCTCACCGTCGAACCTGCCGTGCATGGTATCATACTGTAGCATGTATGCCAAGTAGTCTACAGGAAGAAGGTCGTTGATACCTACTACTACGATGTCGTCTCTCTTTACTGATGCACGGAATACGAAACGTCCGATGCGGCCGAAGCCATTAATACCAATCTTGATCATGTCAGTATTGTTGTAAAAAAAATTAGTGTATTATTATTGTTACCGTCTAAAAGTACCTTCCCGAGGGAAAGCTAACCCTCCATCTTTCGTCTGCAAAGATAATGAATTTATTTCGTTTATTAAAGGAAAAAGGAGGTTCAGTGAATTAAGTGCATCTCTATGCGCCTTACTTCTTTTTTCTCCCGAAGCCAAATAGCCTTTTGAGACCGGCTTGGGCTAATGAGCGAGTGCCTTTTAGGCTGTACGACATGAGCTTCATGCTGCCTAGGGTGTATAGGGTAGGGAGTATCGTAGCCTTAAGCCCTTCGAGAGAGAATGGGTTGGCATTGGTAGTCGTCTGCCGGTTGCCGTAGTTGCTAGGCGCTCCTATGGTTCTGCCGAAAAGACCTTTCTTTGGTTCTGGGGTATCCTTTTTGTTGCCAGTGAGGTAATTGATTACCTTGGCAATGACTGGGCTTTGGGGAGCTACATTATCTGCTACATCCTTGCCTATGAGTCTGATACCATCGGTGCGGAGGTAGTCCATGTTGGTTTTGACTTGCTCCAGATGCCAATCGGCACGTGCTTGGAGCTTCTGTTCTCTTGCCGCTAGTCTTAGTTGGGTCGTCTCTCTCTTATTCATAGGCTTTCCTCCTCTCTATTAGTTGGTGCAATATCCTCCGGTCTCTTTCGTAGTTCCGATGGGTCTGCAAGCTGCTTATCGGCTATTGCGCTAAGCTCTTTGGCGTTGAGGCTACGCTCTTGCTGCTCCTGCTGGTCTATCACCTTATTGATCATGCCTAGCTCTATGCTGCTGAGGAAACTGCTCTTTACGGCGAGTAGGATAAGGATGATAATTAGGAAGAGCCCGAGGAGGCAGAGTGCACCAAAGGTGAGTGCCCTTACGGTGATGAACGGATCTGTGTCGCTCTCTATGAAAAGGAGGGCGATGGCAAAGATAGCTGTGATGAGTGCAATAGAGCCAGCAAAGATACCGAGCACAGCTAGTATGGATGTATAAATGGTCTTGGCGACTATGAGCGAACCCTTTTCGGCTGCTTTGAGCTTTAGGATATCGCCTTTGACTTGAAGGTAATCCGTGAGGTCTTGTTTGATCTCGTCGAAAACCTCTTTAATATTGGTCAATGGCATAACTATATCTTGTGTTTTGTCTCTGAGTGGATAAAAAAAGTGGGCGACTCTGCAACTCCGTATTGCTACAGAGCTCCTCGAGCCACCCACCTTGAACATTAGTTGTGTGTGACATCGGGTGCTATAAGACCTCGGTCACAATCATTGGCTAGTTAGTTGCGTGCTAGCTTCTCAGCCTCCTCGCGTGCAGCATCCTTAAGGTCTGCAAGCTCCTCCTCTGTGAGGTCTACAAGCTCCTCTACGCTATTCTTGGCTTTCTTGCCAAGTCCTTTAGCCGAACTGAGCATGTCATCGTAGAGCGTACCAGCTTCGTCTTTGACATCAGCCATGTACCTAGAGAGGTCACGCTTAGCCTTACGAGCGCGAATCTTGCCATCGTAGTAGGCATCCTTGACATTGCTCTTCATCTTCCCACCGTAGTCTGAAACGTCGTCGATAAACTGATTGCGCTTCTGGCTATCTGAAAAATAGGCGAGTGCTGCACCAATTGCTGCACCGATTGCTATGCCTACAAGTACTTTTACTCCATCATTACTTCTCATAATCTTTTCTGCTTTTGTCTGTATTATACACTAGTCATAACCCCTCCCACACCACAAATGTACACTAATTAGGTGAGACTAGTGGAGAAATAGTTTGGAAAAAAGGTTAAACTTCTCTTGCCTGTCGGCACCTCTCGCCTGATAATGGTCTTGGATAGTGAAGGGGGATTCATCTGTCTCGAGGAAGTAATCGTGTAGGGGTGGAGTGGGGGCTAATGGGTGGAGACTAAGGAAGATGCCTGCGTCTGCAAGCTGCTGAGCAAGCTGCGGTTTGCCCCTAAAGCCGTGAACGCACCAAGGGGTGGTGGCTGCTCTGTGCTTACGCAATAGGTGATGCCAGCCCCCAACGATATGAAAAACGATAGGGAGATGGCGTGCTTGGGAGAGCACTATGTGGAAGTCCACGAGTAGGTCTTGCTGCTTGAGCGATAGTGGGGCACGATGATCCCATCCACATTCGCCAAGGGCGATGATGGGGGTAGGGCTACTCTCTATGCGGTCTTGCCACTCTTGGAGTAGCGCTTGGGGCTCGGCTTGATACCTCTGTAGTACATCGGACGCTCCTGGTAGCATAGGGTGTACGCCTAGGGTAGCATAGTCGGCACGGGGGTGTAGGGGTTCCAGTAGGTGTAGTGACTGTACGACAAGTACCGTACTATCGTCTGTATATTTTTCACAGCCCGAGGCATGGGTATGAAAGTCTAGGTACTTCATCAGGGTACAGGGTCATAGCCACTGCCGCCCCATGGGTTGCAGCGAAGGATACGCCAAATAGCTAGGAGTAGCCCCTTGATAGGGCCGTGCTTCTTGAGTGACTCCACAGCGTAGGCACTGCAGGTAGGCGTGAAACGGCAAGAGGGGGGAAGCATGGGCGAGATATACCTCTGGTAGAGGTATATCGGCTGTAGTAGGAGCCACACGAGTAGCCCTTTAATCCACTTGAGCACCTTCATCGTACAGTTTGGATAGCTTGGTGAGGGCTTCGGTTACACCTCGTGTTACCGACTTGTGCCCTTTCACGCCCTCGCCGACATAGATGTATCCGATGAGCAGGGTGTGCTCGGCAGGTAGATGGTCTAGCAACTCCTTTTTATGGAGACGAAAAGCCTCACGGGTTAGTCGCTTGATTCGATTACGATCGACCGCTCTTTTAAGTCGCCTCTTGGGTACAGAGACCATCATCTTGAGGTGCTCTTCTTGGCGGGGTAGCTGGTGGTAGATGACTCGGAAGGGGTAACAAACGAAGCTACCTCTCGAAGCGAATAGCTGCTGCAATTCGCTCCGGAGGTAGATTCTTTCCTCTTTACCGAGTGTGTGCCTAAGCATAGCTCTAGGCGTGTTTCTTGAGTCTCGACTTCACCAAGTGGTCGAGCGCAGCATTGATACTGGTAAAGTCCTTATTTGGTACCGCCATAATGACCTTGATATTGGCCTCCTCAAGTGACCTGAGAGTGCCTTCACCCAGACAGCCTACTAGCTGGTCGCCTTGGGTGTAGTCGGGGATGCTCGCAAATAGAGACTGTACGCCATTGGGGCTAAAGAAGATGAGCAAGTCGTAGCTATCTATCTCTTCTTTGGTCACAGGCGTGTACACAATCCTACTCATCACTGCGGAGGTGAAGTTGATGCTCTGCTCATCGAGGTCGGATAGGTGTTGTTCGCTAACGCCCTCTATCGTGGGAATGAAGTAGCGCTCCTTATTATATTTGTGGATAAGGGCAGCTAGATCAGGAATATTGCCACTCTTCTCAGGGAAGAATACCTTGCGCTTCCTCACGGTGATGTGCTTCTGGAGGTAGGTGGCGATGACCTCTGAGCTACAGAAGTACTTGTAGTCTTCAGGAAGTTCCACTCTAAGCTCCTTTACCAATTGGAAGAAGTGGTCTGCTATAGTGCGCGAGTTGAGGACTACTCCCGTGTGTCCGAGAATGTCTACCTTCTGATCGCGAAACTCGCGAGCACTTACAGGGACTATGCTAAAGAGTTGTTTGAAGTCAATCTCGACTCCCGTTTCTTCAGCCAACTGAAAATAGGGAGACTTCGAATTAGCTGGCTTGGGTTGAGATACCAATATCCGCTTAATTGTTTTAGACATCTTAAATATATCTACTAAATATCAGTTACACTAGGAGAAATAGCAGTGGAGCTATTTCGCAGGTGCAAAGATACAAAATAATATGCAAAGGGTATTTGCGTAGCTTCGGAAAAGTAGTCAGACTAATGACGAGTAGGGTAACTCTAAAGAGTAAATAGATGATGGCAAATAGCACAAAAAAGAGCGACTCGAACTCTGAAAGGTTGATGGAGATAATTAATGGGAGGATTAGGGCAAAGCCGAGGACGCTCCAGATAGTAAAGTACTTCCCAAACCATTGAGTGATATATTCTTTGGTACCGAAGGTATACCACGAGATGCCGTAGAGGAGTGTATTGAACGTGAAGTAGCTTAAGCCCAAGAGTAGACCCTCGCCTGCCGCTCGCCAATAGGCGTCACTAGTGCCGAGCGTATTGGCATAGATCAGTCCTATAACGACGATGGACTGAAGCACGGCATAGACACTGAATACACCTCTTGTGGCTGATACTTGTTTGTGGATATATCGCTTCCGAAGCCCCCAGAATATAGCGCCAATGAGGAGCATTACTAAGAGGAGGGCTACCAAGGTGTCCTGGTAGCCCGGTGCTTGGGGAAGGGTTTCGGGGGCATAGCGCTGCTCAAAGAGCGGCCAGTTATTCATACTCTGTTGCCGAGGTTACTTACGCCACACTTCAGATAGGTCGGCAGGAAGCATGGCTAGGGCATTCTCCTCTGCGGCACGCATCTCAGCTTCTTGCTCCTCCGTCTGATCATCAAATTGGCACATGTGGAGCACGCCATGGATAATCACTCTCAGAAGCTCGCGCTCGAAAGGTTCGCCTAGCTCCTTAGCATTATCCTCGACCATCTCTAGGCTAATCACGATGTCGGCAAAGAGGAGGTTATCTCTCGTCTGGTCGAAGGTGATAATATCCGTGTAGTAGTCGTGCAGAAGGTACTGCTTATTGATCTCCAGAATACGCTCGTTATTACAGAATTGATAGGTTATATCGCCTACCTCGTAGCCATACACAGCAGCTACATCCTTTATCCAAGCGTTTACTGCTCTCCTCCTAAACTGAGGAATCGTCACACCATCTGAGTAGTAATTAATAGCCATATATCTCTTCTCTTTTAGGAATATATTCCGAATAATCTTCTCCAAAGGCAGCAAGCTCACGTACGAGAGAGCTGCTTACGTAGCTGTATTTGCTCTCCGAGAAGAGGCAAAAGGTCTCCACTCCGAAGCGCTCTTTATTGACCTCAGCCATAGCTCGTTCGCTCTCTAGGTCTGCTACGTTGCGTAGCCCTCGTATGAGTATGGCATCATGTTGGCTGGCATACTGGGCAATAATCCCTTGGTGCGACACCACCACGATACGAGGGTTGTCGGCATAAAGCCCTCTGATATCCTCCAACCTATCATCTACAGTGTGGAAGGAGTGCTTCTGTATATTATGCCCCAACACGATATGAAGTTCGTCCACCACCTCTAGTGCCCGCCGAACAATATTGGCGTGCCCAATCGTGAAGGGGTCGAAGCTCCCCGCATATACACCTATTCGTCGCTCTTTCATACTTCCTCTGGCTCTAGGTTCTGTACAATGAATTCCTGACGGTCGGGGGTATTACTACCCATGTAGAACTTTAGGAGTTCCTGTACGTTGTCCTCCTTCTTCATGGTTACAGGGTCGAGGCGGATATTATCACCGATAAACTCCTTGAACTCCTCGGGTCGGATCTCTCCAAGACCTTTGAAGCGTGTGACCGTACAGCCCTTCCCGAGCTTCTTCATGGCGCTGTCTCGCTCTGCTTCGTCGTAACAGTAGATGGTAGTGGCATCCTTCTTATCGCGTACTCTGAATAGAGGGGTCTGGAGGATGAATACATGGTTTTGTCTTACGAGGTCGGGGAAGAACCTCAGGAAGAATGTAATAATAAGAAGCCTAATGTGCATGCCATCGACATCGGCATCGGTAGCCACAATTACCTTGTGGTACCTGAGGTTGTCCATACCGTCCTCAATATTGAGCGCTGCTTGAAGGAGGTTGAACTCCTCATTTTCGTAGACCACTTCCTTCTTTAGCCCATAGCAATTGAGGGGTTTTCCTCGGAGCGAAAAGACCGCTTGGTAGTCTGCGTTGCGGCTTTGGGTAATACTTCCACTCGCCGATAGACCCTCGGTAATAAATATCTGGGTCTGCTCCGCAAGCTCGGCCTTGGGGTCATTGTAGTGCTGTGAACAATCGCGCAGCTTCTTATTGTGTATCGATGCCTTCTTTGCCCGCTCCTTTGCCGCTTTGGATACTCCCGCAAGCGCTTTCCGCTCCCGTTCATTCTCCTGCACCTTTTTCAGTAGTGCCTCGGCTGTCTCTGCGTGGATATGCAGATAGTCGTCTAGGTTGCTCTTGAGGAAATCACCAACAAACTTTTGGATGGTGGTACCACCTTCCTCTATCTCCTTCGACCCTAGCTTGGTCTTGGTTTGGCTCTCGAAGAGCGGCTCTTGTATCCTTATACTGATGGCAGCAGTGATACCAGAGCGGATATCATTGTAGTCGAAGTTCTTCTGAAAGAAGTCTCGAACCACCCTTCCTATTGCCTCTTTGTAGGCGGAGAGGTGGGTACCGCCATGGATGGTATTCTGACCATTGACAAAGGAGTAATACTCCTCACCGTACTGAGTAGAGTGGGTAATCGCCACCTCTATATCCTTGCCGGTAAAGTGTATGATAGGGTAGAGGGGCTCACTTGTCATGTTCTCCTCCAAGAGATCCATCAAGCCATTTTTGGAGACATAGCTCTTGCCATTTAGGGTCAGCTTCAGTCCTGGCTGTAGGTAGGCATACATGCGGAGCATTTCCTGTATGTACTCCATCTGATAGCGGTAGTTGCGGAAGAGGAGCTCATCGGGCAGGAAGTCTACCTTCGTGCCATCTTTCTCCTCGGTATCGAATAGCTCGGCATCCTCCACCAGCTTGCCTCGCTCAAAGACGACTCTCTTGCCCTTTCCCTCCCTGTAGGAGGTCACCTCCATGCGTACGCTCAGTGCATTTACAGCCTTGAGTCCTACGCCATTGAGCCCTACTACCTTTTTGAATACCTCGCTATCGTACTTGGCGCCAGTATTCATCGTGCCCACTGCTTTTACTAGCGAGCCTTGTGGAATACCCCTACCGAAGTCGCGCACCACCACGTGGCGCATCTCCTCTTCGTCTATTGTGATCTGTATCTGGCGACCGAAGCCCATCGTGTACTCATCGATAGAGTTGTCGACTACCTCTTTGAGGAGGACGTAGATACCGTCGTCCTTCGAGGTGCCATCGCCCAACTTGCCTATGTACATACCCGGTCTGAGCCTGATATGCTCCATAGGGTCGAGGGTGACCACCTTATCATCTTTATAGACGGTTTGGGTCGCCTCCTCCTCTGGGTTCCTTACTAGTTCGTCGTCACGATTTATCGCCATATACTCCTTATCCTATAGCACGAGGTGTGGATAGTGCCCACACCTCTATCTATTATTGTTTTACAATTCCTTTACGTAAGCCCTACGCCTCTTGTGGTGTACCTTCTTGAAGTAGTTCCACTGGAGCATCACGCTGAGGTTGGTCTCCAGCTCGGGGTTGCTTTCAGCATACTTCACTTGGTACTTGTTCATAACCTTGATGAGGTCCTCAAATATCAGAGCATTGACCCCTTTATTCTGATACTCAGGCTTCACCCCAATGAGTAACAGCTCCACCACTTCGGTGCGCTTGGCTTTGAGCGCTTTGAGGAGGTGTACAAAGCCTGTAGGGAAGAGCTTGCCACCTGTCTTTTGTAGCGCTTTGGCAATACTTGGCAGGGTGATACCGAAACCAACGACCTCGCCCTGCTCTGTTACCACTAGGTTGATAAAGTCGAGATTGATCAGCGGTAGGTATTGCTTGATTGCCATATCTATCTGCTCGGAATTGAGCGGAGAGAATCCATAGAGCTTGGCATAGGCTTCGTTGTACAATTGGAAGATAGCCTTGCCGTACTGCTGTACGAGGACATCTCTATCGTCAAACTTGAGTAGCCTAAGGCCATACCTATCCTGGACAATTTGACTCATGCGCGCATGCTTTTCGGGTACCAGTTTGGGAATGTATATCTTGTACTCCATCCAATCGGTATCCTTGGTATAGCCTCTGCGCTCTACTTGGCGTGGGTAGTAGGGATAGTTGTAAATGGTTGTCATTGTCCCCATCTGGTCAAAACCCTCTATCAACATCCCCTCCTTGTCGAGGTCGGTAAAGCCCATAGGTCCGTGTATTTCTGTGCATCCCCGCATACGTGCCCACTCCTCTGCGGCATCGAAGAGCATATCTACCACTTGGTTATCATCGATAAACTCTACCCAGCCAAAGCGAGCTCTATTCTCGTTCCACGCCTTATTGGCTCTGTGGTTAATAATCGCTGCAATACGCCCAACTACCTCTAGCCCTCTGTAGACCATGAATAGCTCCGCCTCGCAAAACTCAAATGCGGGATTGCCTTCTTTGGAGAGCGCACTTATTTCGTCGTTGGTGAGGTCAGGGACGAAGTAGGGATTATCTTTGTAAAGATCTAGTTTGAATTGTATAAACTCCTTCAGCTGGTCTTTCGTAGTTACACGTACCAGCTTAAGTCCTTGGTCTGAGTCGTCACTATCGAAGTAACGAGCTACTCTCCTCACCTTCTTTTTGATATCCCAAATCATGAGTCTAATATCTTCGTCTTAGTTCATACCTCCTTTACCAAAGGCATCACCCGCAAATATACACATATTTTGTGGAGTGCGTGTGTGCCGGTCGCTCATCTCGCTGTGGAGAAAGGCTATCAGTGCAGGTAATAGGCAGCAAGATTATATCTGGTGCACCCCCGCTATGAGCGGCTATTCAATAGGTAGAGGGTAAGCGAAGCGATGCCTTGTGTACAATGTATGGCCCTACACCCCCTGCGACCTCGCGGGCGTCGGACTTGTGTAGCCCATATAACGCTTAAAGCCCCCTTTAGGGGGTTGGGGGCTTATTGAATAGTCAACTACTTAGTGCGCATAGTCAAGTAAATTAGGACGTGGTAGTCAACGCATCAGTAAACCCTTTGAGCATAAGGGGAAGTAGATAGTTGGTTCGCCTCGAAAAAAGGTCAACTAATCTAGGAAAAAACGATGCTAGTAGTGGAGATAAATCTTTCAGCCCTACTCGTTGACCGCTCTCACTATACCCCATGACCATTTAATATATACTAATCACCCCATTTAATATATACTAATTGGGTGAATTAATATATATCAAATGGAGTGGTTAGTATATATTAAATGGTCATGCCCTGTATAGAGGAAGGTCAACCGCTTTTGCTATTGCGATCAAGCGGAACGCATTCAGAAATCATATAGTGTTATGGGAAATAATTTGTGGCTTTATCTCAAGAGATTGCTATTATAGCATATCTGTATTGGATAAAATAGGTTGCAATGACGAGTAGAGTTGTAATTTATGGTAGTTTGTTTTGCAAACTACTAAATTGTTTGTATCTTGCCATCGAAAAGGGGTAGGGAACTATTCCGAATTAGGCATTAGAGTAATAACAATAAGGAACAATAGCGTATGCAGGAATCATTGGAAAAAATCAAATCGCAGATGCGTAAAGGGATTATGGAGTATGCCATTCTCCTAGTGCTACGTCATCGTGAGGCGTACAGCGTGGATCTGATAGAGATTCTCAAGCAAAATGATCTGATTGTGGTGGAGGGTACGATATATCCGCTGCTTACCCGACTGAGAAAGGAGGGGCTGATTAAGTATACTTGGGTGGAGAGCACGCAAGGACCTCCTCGTAAGTATTATGTGATTACAGATACGGGTAGGAGCTATCTAGACGAATTGCGAAAGCTATGGGTAGCGATGCGTGACTCTGTGGATCTGCTGGATAGCGATACTCCTGAGTGGGGAGTGGGGAGTTCTAGGACTGGTCTAGAGGTGGCTGAGGGGGAATACATTATCTCCAACCAAGATGATGAGCGAATGATTGTGGATGTTAATGATGAATCAGAAGAGTAACACAGGATTATGAAAAAGACGATAAGCGTGAATCTTGCTAACCGCAACTTCTACATAGAGGAGGATGCGTTCAATGTACTGGATCAGTACATCAAGGGTATTCGTGAATACTATAAGGCGGACGACCCAGAGGGAGAGATAGCGGGCGATTTTGAGATGCGTATGGGAGAGCTTTTCTCGGAGAAAATGCGCCTTGGCCATGAGGTAATTACGCTAGAGATTACTACCGAGGTAATTAAGCAGATGGGGCGAATAGAGGATCTTGATGATCCTGAGGTGAGCAGCGAGGAGCCTGAGTCTGACCAGACAAGTACGGAACGGAGCAACTGGTCTCAGGTTACGGAGAGTTTTTCTGAGAAGTTGGAGAAGAAGCTCTATCGCGACCCGAAGAATAAGTGGCTGGGCGGAGTGATAGCTGGTTTGGCAGTTAATTTCAATACCGAGGTGGCTTTGCTTCGACTCATAGCTGTATTGCTTCTCTTTACTCCACTTACTTGGTTGGTGGTGATTCTATATGTAGCCGGCTGGATTTTCCTACCTGCAGCGGAGACTGCATCGGACAGGCTGAAGATGGAAGGTAAGCCTTTGAATAGTGAAAACCTATGGCATACTATTTCTAAGGAGACGCCTGAAATCAATAAAGGTGAGAAGGTAGAAGAGGAGAGCACAAAGCCAAAGAAAAGCAACGCTATTTGGTGGGTTGTGACCGTGCTATTAATACTCGGTATCATTGGGATGATCGCTTGGGCTATTTCCTCTCTTATTGGTGGGTTTGTAGCGGATCCTGACTATTGGATGGATGGAGACTTTTTGAATCAGGATGGCTGGAGTCTCTTTCTCCTACTAGTGATTGCATTGGTTGTGGTGCTATTCGTCATCTTATTTGGGGTAGGGATTATTGCCCTGATATATATTGTGCCTATAGGATTGATATTGAGGAGCAACTCTCTGAATGCTGTGGCTAAGGCGTTGCTGATTGTGCTTTGGCTCTTCCTTACAGGAGGATGGTTTATCTTGGCCAATATAATGTAGCATAGACTATTGAATATCTTGCCACTTGTGCGAGAGGTGAGCTATAGTAGAGTGATATTGTAAGTTTTCGATTAGTGAGAAGAGGCTACGCAAGACCGGGAATAGGTCTTACGTAGCCTCTTGCTATGATAGGACTATAGGTCTGAGCCCTGATATCAATTGTTCTTCAGGTAGCGATCCATCCAATCGAACCATGTGCGATAGAATAGGACGCCATTCTGTGGGCGGAGAATCCAGTGGTTCTCGTCTGGATAGAATAGGATGCGTGCGGGGATGCCACGGAGCTTAGCAGCATCGAAGGCCATGAAACCTTGGCTCGCTAGGATACGGTAGTCCTTATCTCCGTGAATAACGAGGATAGGGGTGTCCCACTTATCTACGAACTTGTGAGGAGAGTTAGCGTAGATGTGGCGAGTGGTAGCATTGTCTTCCCAGTAGGCACCTCCCATATCCCAATTGACGAAGAACTTCTCTTCGGTCTCGAGGTACTGTGATTCGAAGTTGAAGATACCCGCGTGCGCTGCAAGCGCCTTGAAGCGACCTTCGTGGTGCCCAGCCATCCAGTAGGTAGTATAGCCACCGTAGCTAGCGCCAGTACATCCGAGACGATTCTCATCTACATAAGGCTCCTTTGCTACCTCGTCGATAGCGGCGAGGAGATCCTTCATATTCTGTCCACCCCAGTCTCCGGAGATTTGCTCGTTCCACTCCTTACCGAATCCAGGTACGCCACGGCGGTTAGGTGCTACAATGATGTAACCACCTGATGCGAAGGTGCGGAGATTCCAGCGGTAGCTCCAGAATTGGCTTACAGTGTTCTGTGGTCCACCCTGGCAGTATAGGATAGCGGGGTACTTCTTATTGGCATCGAAGTTAGGAGGGAGTACGACCCAAGTGAGCATCTTCTTGCCATCTGTAGTCGTAATCCAGCGCTTCTGAATCTCGATATTTGGGATATCCTTGAGGAGCGCATCGTTTTCAGTGGTCAGCTTAGTAATGGTTGGCTGTCCTTTCTTGCCCTTAGGTGCCACAAATGAGTAGATATCATTAGGCGTCTTCATAGAGTGAAGGACGAAGAGGAAGTTCTTACCCGAGCCAGTGAAGCCAGCGACATCGGCCATGTCGTAGTTGGTAATCTTGGTAGCGGTCTTACTCTTTAGGTTGATCTCAAAGAGGTTACCTAGTCCTTGGTCGTTGGTAAGGAAACGGATGTTCTTACTATCATCTAGCCACTCGTACTGGTCGAACCAGAGTTCGTAACGCTCGCTTAGGAAAGTCTTCTGTCCCGTAGCAAGGTCTAGGATAAATAGGCGCTTGAGGTCTGCCTCATAGCCATCACGCTCCATGCTTGTCCATGCTAGGTATTTGCCATCGGGAGAGAACTTAGGGGTATCATCGTAGCCCATCATCCCTTCGGATAGGTTGGTGGTGGTGCCAGTAGTGAGGTCGAGCAAGTAGATATCTGTATTGGTAGAGCGTGCGTAGTCGATACCCTTGAGCTTCTTGCAGCTGTAGGCGATTGCCTTGGAGTCGTTGCGCCAAGCAAGCTGGTCGATACCACCGAATGGCTCTATAGGTAGCTCGAAGGTTTCACCCTCGGGTAGGATGTTGGTCACCTCCTTAGAGATGGTGAGGTCTTCAGCGACATTAGCATAATAGCTCTGAGGGTATTCGAGAGTCCAGTGATCCCAGTGTTTGTACATGAGGTCGTCATAGATGCGACCGCTAATCTTATCTAAGTCGGGGTTTTCTTGCTGAGCTATCTGTGGCGTAGTGACCATGCGGGTGATGATGATCTTGGAACGGTCGGGCGAGAATAGGAACTCCGAGATATCGAAGTCGAAGTCTGAGAGCACCCTCTTGTTGCTACCATCAACGCCGATGAGCGCAATCTGGGTGTGCTCGCCTTCAGAGGAGATGTATGCAATAGTGTTATTGTCTAGGAATGTAGGGGCATAACCCTTCACCTCGAGCGCTTTGCCCTTGCCTGCCTCCCCAAATGGCGCGAGGACAATCTCCGTTCGGCTGTTGTTCTCAGCGAGATTAGGAAGGCTACGGGTGTAGACGTAGTTTTTGCCATCAGGCGAAAGGGTAGGTGTATTGATGCGCCAAAGCTTCATCATTACCTCGGGTGTAAAGGTGTTGGCAGGGGTTTCAGCTTGTGCCCCAGCCATTCCAAAAGTAGTCATACTACTGAATAGCAGTGCCGATGATACGGCTGTTATAAAAGTTTTCTTCATCGTAAAAAATGATAATAGATACAAATATCTCGTTTCAAGGTGCTAAATTACAAAATAAAAGTCTAACTTTGTGGGAAATGTGGTACGAACCCCATTTTTATTGAGTCGTAGAACAATTAATAATACATATAGTAATAGAACGGTATGAAGAAAGTAGTTTACGTAGCAATGGCTCTACTATTAGCAGGTGCGTTTACCTCTTGTAAGCCTAAGCAGAGCGCCTATAAGGCAGTAATGGAACGCGCTCAGCAGCGTGAGATTGCTAATGCAGCAAATGAGACTCCTAAGGACGACATCACGCCTGTAACGGTAGACGACGCTGATGTTCGCCCAGAGAGGGTGACTGCAGCCCAAGGTGAGAATGCCAATAACCTAAAGCGCTTTAGCGTAGTTATCGGTAGTTTCCAAAACGAGACCAATGCCCGCTCTCTGAGAAATCGTATGTCTGACCAAGGCTATAACGCTATCCTCGCTCAGAACGAGCAGGGTATGTATCGCGTGATCGTGACTAGCTTCGACGATAAGAATGAAGCTGTTCGTAGCCGTGAGTCTATCAAGAGTATGTTCGCACCACAGTTCCAAGACGCTTGGATCCTTGAGCGCACTTATTGATAAGTAAAAGAGCATGATCATTCTATGTAGAGACGTAAGAGATTACGTCTCTACTAGTTTTGAAAGCTATGGGTCGGAAGGAAATACGAAAAGAAAGTTTGCAAAAGGCAATAGAGCTATACCAGTCGGGCGAGATAGCTAATATCCCGGTGGGTACTGTGGAGGGGCTATGCGCTATCCATAGAGCTCTATTTGGTGGGCTTTACTCTTTCGCGGGGGAGATAAGGAAGATGAATATCTCGAAGGAGAGGTGCCGCTTTGCTAACGCTATATACCTAGATGCCATACTCCCAATCATAGAGGCAATGCCCGAGGATACAATGGCGAATGTGGTGGCTAAGTACGTGGAGATGAACTATGCGAGCCCTTTTATGGAGGGCAACGGAAGGGCGATGAGGATTTGGCTAAACCAGATTCTCCGGCGGTCGATAGGACAGGTTGTGGACTGGAGTAAGATAGACAAGACTGGCTATGATCTTGCAATAGAGCGTAGCGGAGCTAATGACACTGAACTTAGGGTATTGCTAGAGTCTGCACTTACTGATGATGTCGATAATCTAGAGCTTGCACTGAGGGGGATAGAGCAATCTTTTAGTTACTAAAGGGTATGGCACGTAAGAGGAGAAAGGGGACACCACAAAAGCATTGGCGCTTCGACCAGAAGCAGGTAGAGAATATGGAGAAAGCGTATTACTCGATTGCGGAGGTGGCAAAGATGTTCGATGTGGAGGAAACACAGTTGCGCTACTGGGAGAAACATACTTCTCTTAATCCTCAAAGAGCGAGTGGTTCGGGTGCTAGATTATATGATAAGGATGACCTAGAGACGGTCGGGCAGATAAAATATCTGCTGCAGGAGAAAGGATTGGCATTATCAGCCGTCCAAGCAAAGCTAGATGCGGAGGGCGTACATGCTGAACTAGAGATTCGGGGGAAACTCTTTGAAATACGAGACAAGGTGGAGCAACTGAGGGAGATGGTACAGAAACAACTGGGAAGCAATTAAAGATGGCTGAGTGTAATTATGGTGATGGAATGTATCTCAAGGTGCTAGGTTGTGGCTCGGCTATGCCCAAGCCATTGCACCAGCATAGCGCACAGATGCTACGACTGAGGGACAAACACTTCTTGATAGACTGTGGAGAGGGAACACAGATGCAGCTCCTAAGGTTTGGTTCCTCTTGGGCAAACCTCCATCGTATATTCATCTCACACATGCATGGTGACCACTGTCTCGGACTGCCAGGGCTACTCAGCAGTATGTCCATGAGCGGACTGGATCATCCCGTGCATATATATGGGCCGGCGGGCATAGATGAGTACGTCGCCTTTATCCTCAAGACCTTCTGTAGGGAAGATGCCGATAGAATCTTCGCTCATGTGATAGACCACACTCAGAGGTCGGTAGTCTACGAGGATCACTCTATCTCTGTCACTGCATTCCCTCTGAAGCATCGTGTTGCGACTGTAGGGTACCGCTTCGATGAGAAGCCTAAGCAACGCCACCTCAATAGAGAGATGGCGGACTTCTACGGTGTACCTATGGCCTACTTCGGATTGATAAAGCAGGGGCAAGACTATGAAAAGGAGGATGGCACCATTATCAAGAACGAAATGATTACTATCGCACCCCGTGCACCCTACAGTTATGCCTACTGTAGCGATACTGCCTATCTGAGTAGTGTCGCCGATGCAGTGAAGGGAGTTGACCTCCTATATCACGAGACGACATTCGGCGCAGAGATGATCAGTAGAGCCAATGAGACCCTACACAGCAGATCTGTAGATGCGGCTCGTGTTGCTACTGAAGCAGAGGTGGGGCACTTGCTGATAGGGCACTATAGTGCTCGATATTCAAGCCGAGCAATGGTACAAGAGCTATTACAGGAAGCGCAGGCCGTATTCCCCCGCACTATAGCTGCGGAAGATGGGTTGACGCTAGATTTTCAGACATTGAGAGAACAAGGACTATGAGGATATCGGTTTGCAGCTCAATGCACCAGAGGAGTTCGGAAGAGAGTTTTCGCACACTTATCGAGGCCATATTAGCGCTCAGCTCCGAGCATCATGTAGAGATTGAACAGCGTTTGTATAGCTTCCTACTGTCATCGGGATATAATCTGGGAGGGACCTCTATGCTAGTGCCTAAGGGCGTGATAGATACAGATGTGCTATTGAGTATTGGGGGTGATGGCACTTTCTTGCGTACCTCCAAACTGATTGCTGGTACCAAGGCAGGTATCGTAGGTATCAACTCAGGTCATCTTGGTTTCCTAGCTAGTTTGCAACCCGAGGACTTCCCCGCTTTTTGGGCTGAGTATGAAGCTGGGCAAGGGACTACAGAGGAGCGCCAGATGGTAGAGTGCTTTGTGGTGAAGGAGGATGGCAGTGAGGTGTCTCGAGGTTGGGCACTCAATGAGGTCGCAGTCTCTAAGCGCGATACCGCAAGTATGATCTCTGTGGCGACCTATGTCAATGGCGAACTCATCTCCAATACCGATGGCGATGGTCTACTCATCTCTACACCTACGGGTTCGACCGCCTATGCTCTGAGTGTCAATGGTCCAGTCATTCAGCCTCAGAGCCCAGTATTGCTCATCAGTTATATCTCCCCACATACGCTGAACATGCGTCCGATAGTGCTGCCTAATAATGTAGAAATCGAGCTCCATATAGAGAGCCGTAGTGGGAGCTTCCTACTTGCTATGGATGGAAAGAGTACGCCAGAATCTGTGGGTACCATTATCCGTATCCGAAGAGCGCAAAAACACGTGAAGGTATTACACCCTAGTAGCTATTCCTTTTACCAGACACTGAGGAAGAAGTTGATGTGGGGGCAAGACCCACGCCTCTGAAGCCTTAGTCTAGTTCTGCCAGGGCTGAGAAGTAGTCGGTAAGTACCCAGTGCGAAGCACTGTCCTTACGTGTAAACGTGTACTCTTCTAGCATCTCAGAGCCTAGCCACCCGTGGCAGAACGATGCCTCATTAGGTGCAATGTTGCTCCAAGCTCCGAAGAAGTTGGTGCTATCAGGCTCGGCAATCACCAGCGAAAGCGAACTGAAGTCGGGGCGCATACCACCCTCCGAAATCTTTGTACGATTGGCTTGGAACTGGCTATCTCTCGAAAATTGCTCTACAAAGGCTTGCAGAGCTTCCGTGCCTTTGTTGCAGGGCGCCTCTTTATCCAGAAAGACCATGTTGTTGTCGTTGTAGAAACGATAAAGATCGTAAAGCGGATTCTCGCCAGTAGCCTCGGCCATGAGCGCTGTAGCCTCGTCTACAGAGATATCTGTAGCAGGCTGGCTTTCTGGGCGAAATATCTGAGCAGAGGCTGTAGCTGTCTCGTTTTTCCCCCTTCCTCTAGTAAATGCACTATAAGCCATTATGCCCCCAGCTATGACTATTATGACGCTGCCACCTATCAGTAACCCTTTTTGCTTGTTCATATACTTTTGGATGTTTTTTGATTAACGCACCAAAGATACAAAAAAAGTGAATAGAGTAGTAGTATAAGGGTATTATTTTAAGTACCATAGCCGTTTATTGCTAGCTTTAGGTATAATATATAATGTATATTAGTATAGTTAGACCTTCCGGAGTGTCGTTTGCGTAATCCTACTCCTCCGATAATTATTATCCTCTTTAAGCATCATCTGCCCAAGCGATTCTACTTGATCAATGGGTGCTCCCTATGTGGTGCCAATGTTGTCGTAACGGTAGCGCTTGGGTGTAGTCCCAACTTTCCCAACATTTTCCAATAGTGGAAAGCAATCGTTCCAAGGCTGGAAACTTCCCTTTCCAAGGCTGGAAACTTATCTTTCCACCCTTGGAAAAATTAGTCACTATGGTGGGTCGCATGAAATAGTAGGCACTTCCGCTAGTGTTGCGCTCTGTATGGGGCAGTGAGACGTACGATACTAATTGGAAACTGTAGCCCAAAAGCCAACCACGCTGTAGCTGTTGGCATTTGGGCTTGGTCACGTACCCGAGTACGCTTCCGTCATCCTCATCCTCAGCGCCTTGTATTTCGTCTCCGTGCATAGTCTCAGTCGATTGGCGAGCAAATGGGTGAGAATGTCTTGCGAAGTAACAACCTCTATTGGCATTTTTTATTTACTTTTGTAGCTAGAAAGGCGAGTTGTACCTTTTTTTAAGAATTGAAAGTATGAGACAGACTGTATATATATGGAGTGCGCTCCTCTTATTCCTTTCGGCACTGCCACTCAGGGCTCAGATAGTGTCTGGAGGTGAGAGACGTGCAGAGGGCGGTGAAGTGCGTACCTCGGAATTGCTACAATTACCTACACTTAGGTTGCCAGTTTTTGACCAAGATTCAGCGCTTATGGCTATGGAGCAGGCTTCGGCAGAGCTTCGTACCTACGTCTTTGCCCACACCCTTCCCGCAGGAGTAGATATTATTCAGCAGGCGGAGAAGAGTGTGTGGTCGGATGGCACACAGGTCTGGCGCTACAGAGTACGTTCGGCAGGTGCTAAGAGTCTAGGTTTTTTCTTTAGTACTTTTGATATCCCTGAGGGTGCTTATCTCTATGTGTATAGTACACTCGATAATAAAAATGTCATCGGAGGCTTTGGTTCGGAGAATAACAATGCCCAGCATTCGTTGCCCGTTCAGCCTATCTTTGCCGATGATGTCATTATTGAGCTACAGGCTCCTAAAGGTAGCCCTTCCCCTCGTCTCTATCTACAAGAGGTACACCATGGTGTGCGTAGTCTCAAGGTGCCCCCACGTCTTGGTAATCCGAAGAGCTTATTATGCACTCCAGAGCTCGCTTGCTATCCGGAATATAGCGAGGTAGGCAAGAGTGTTGTGCTGATTATGGTCGACGGAAAAGCACTCGGAACAGGTGTGATGGTTAATAATAGTTCAGGGGATGGGCGTCCATTGATTCTTACTGCCGCGCACGTTATCAGTTGGAATTTTTCGAAAGTCGATGTAACAGCTTTCTCTAGCAAGTTCCTTTACTTCTTCGGGTATCAAACCCCTATGTGCGACGGGTCTATACAACCTAGCTTCAGTCATTCGATAGCTGGATCTAGTCTGCTGGCGTACCATCCTTATACAGATACGGGTCTGATAGAGTTGAACCAGCGCCCACCAGTGGCGTATCCTGCCTACTACTCGGGGTGGAATGCTAAGCCCAATCTCCAAGAGACTTATTTCAATATCCATCACCCATATGGATTTACCAAGAGGGTTAATCTCTATCTGGATCATCTAACGTATGGTTCGTTCCCAGGAAATATTAACCCTGCAACAGGCAAACCATACCCTTTTGGTCGTGATCAGCACCTATTTGTTAAGCAATGGACTATAGGGACTACAGCTTCTTGTTCATCGGGTTCGCCTCTTTTCGACTCGGGTCACAGAGTTATCGGAGTGCTTACTGGAGGACAATCCTCTTGTGCACAGAGATATTCCGATCAGTTTGCTTCTCTAGAGCGTGTATGGGCTTCCTCCGACGACGAAGCGCGTAAACTCGTGCAGGCTCTTGACCCCTCGGGGAAGGGACAGACCACAAGTACTCCTGGGCGCACTAGTGGTAACAGTAGCCAGCAAGCGCCTGTACGGGTTACCAATATGTCTATCCCACCGAGCACCAAGCCCGTTTTGGAGATTCTACCACAGCTAGGGAGAGCAGAGGTGGTAGGCGCAGCACAGAGTGCTACAGTGGTAGCAGAGCGCTATCGTGTGGCGGCTGGCTCTAAAATTTATGGAGCCTATCTGATGCTTCATGGCAAAGCTAATAATACTGATCGCTTGCAGCTCAACCTCTATTTCGATGGTTCGACGACTCCTGCTCAGACTTTTCAGTTGCCACTGAGCGAGCTAGGCTTGAATCTCAATGATGGTAGACCACGTGAGGTGTATCTCTCCTTCGAGAAACCTATCACGGTGAGTAGTGAGCAGACCATTCACTTTGGGCTTGCGCTCAACCAGCTGCCAGCCGAACTGAGTATTGTCCACCAGCAGCACGAGGATGCTTCACGAGGTACAGCTCAATGGTTGGTGGGTAGCCAGTGGGTACCAGCAACTGTGGGAGGAAGTAATAGAGGACTTTCCTTGTGGATAGATCCGCTATTGAGCAATGCCCAACTAAAGCCGCAAGATGTAGCTGCACCTCATCTTCGACTCACCCCAGCGCTGGATGGTCAGATGCTCCTAACGCTTGGAGAGGTTGCAGCGGAGAGTGTTAAGAATATCAATGTATACACCCTTCAGGGACAGAGACTATTTTCCGACACACGGGTAGGCGTGCATTTCTTCATCCCACGGAACCTACTCGAAGGGGTAGGGGTGGTTATCATCCATGTAGAGACACCCGAGTGGTCAGACCGTGTGAAGGCATACTTCCCAAAGAATTGAAATACAGAGACAATAGATATATGAAGAGAATTAGTAGCATCATCGTCGCTCTTATCAGCATCTTTATCGTAAGTAGCTGTAATAGTGGCAAGGAATTTAGGGTCGCCGGGACTATAGCAGGTGCCGATAATCAGACTATTTACTTAGAGTACTTAGGATTGGCTGGGACGGAGGTCGTTGACTCCGTAGCACTTGGTCGCGACGGGAAGTATAGCTTCAGTCATGAATTGCCAGAGTATCCCGATTTCTATCGCTTGCGCTTAGGCAAGCAGGTTATTCCTTTTGTGGTGGATACCTTGCCTACCGACCTTACGATTACCTCCGATGTACAGAGTTTTGCCACCAGCTATTCTATTAGCGGCGATCAAGCTTCGGCTCAGATGCGAGAAGTATGGTTGGCATTGCTCGATGCCAATGTAGCTCTCTCCAAGCTCGTGAACGTTCCATCGGACAGTCTCTACACAGTGCGTCGTGATAGCATTATTGGTGGGTATAAGAGTGTGGCAGAGCGTTTCATATTTAGCAACCCACAATCTCCCGTTGCCTACTTTGCACTCTTCCAGCAGGTAGATGGCAATCTGGTATTCAACCTATACGACGAGAAGGACTCTAAGGCCTTTGCCGCCATTGCCAACGTATATCAGGCATTTCAGGCAGAGAATCCTCGCACCAAGCACCTCTATGATTTGGCGCTTCGCTCTATCGCTGTAGTGCGCGAACAGAAGAGGATGGCTCAGGCTGCTACTATGCCACAGGATAGTACCCTATTGGCTGCGGCAGCTAAGCCCATTGGTTATATCGACTTCTCTCTTCCCGATACAGAGGGTAACCAGGTAAGTCTCTCTGCCATCGTTGCTCAGGGCAATAGCCTGCTACTTGCCTTCTCTACGATGCAAGCCAATTGGAGCCAAGAATTCAATGCTGCACTAGCTCAGCTCTATAGTAGGTATAGTGCAAAGGGGCTAAAGATAGTTCAGGTATCGCTAGATACAGACCCGCATATTTGGATTACCTCAGCTAAAGATCTGCCATGGACTAGTCTCATCGATAGAGATGGAGCTTATTCGCGCCTCGTAGGGTTGTACAACCTCCCCTCTCTCCCTTCACTATTCCTTATTAAGAATAACGGGGACGAGCTTCATAGGATAGGTTCGCTAGAGCAGATCTCCTCACTTCTCTAATAGAGGTCTAATGGAAGGGGGGTATTCTTCTCCATTGTAGGTGGTCTCCCTATAGATGCCTGATAAGGTTTCTATAGGGAGACCATTTATAATTAATACTACTTAACTTAATATTGAGGCGCAGTTCGGGCTAACTTCACTTATTGTTGCTACCTTTGATGAGCAATATGAGAGAGATAAATAAAGTCAATATTTAACTACTACAATAGGTAAAAGAATGAAGGGTTCAAGAGCATTGCCTTTGGTTATTATCGCTTTCGCCATGGGATTTTCTTTTTGTTCGAGCAAAAAGGAGGTGGAGGCTCACAATGGGAATATGGAGTTAGGGCTTACCACTTCTATGCTAGGGGAATCGTCTGTAGTGATTCAGCCTGGTAGTCTAGGTGAATCTTGGGCGAGTGATGACGCTATCGGGGTATTCTCTACTACACTAAAGGCGAATAATGTACGGTATGTGGCAAATGGGCAGGGCAATGGTACTCGTTTTACAGGAGGTGTGATTACGATTCCATTCGGTATCGAAGCACATGCTGTTCGGGCTTATGCTCCATACAATCCCTCGGCTACAGATGGGGCTGTGAGGGTAGACCTTTCTAAGGAAAACAACCAACCATTGCTTTGGGCTAAGGGTACGGTTACCAATGCAGAGCCTAATCTGGCGCTCAACTTTACACATAAGCTAGGGCAGCTCCGTATCTCACTCGATACCTCTAAGACTTCTGCCCCTAGCACCTCAGCAAAGGTAAGCGTGCTAGATGTCCTTACCACAGGTGTACTAGACGTGACGAGTGGTCGCTTCACTACAGATTCGGAGGTTGCCTCCCTCTCTTTGGTGCACCGTGGTAGCGAGTACCATACTTATTTGATGCCAGGACAGAGACTTGATGGCATGAGGATTCTGATAGAGCACGATGGTAACCAATACGATGCTAAGTTGTCTTCTTCTAAGTCTGTGGAAGGAGGGAAGTATTATGGCTATACGGTATCGCTAGAGAATGGTGCCGCTGTAGTCCAAGCGGGAGCATTGGTCTACAGTACTTCGTATATGGAGCAGGTGTTGGTGCAGAATGGTTCTATGACAGATATGTATGTGGTACAGCACAATGCTCCCGATGCTTGGTTCGGTGGTGGGTCTACTTTAGGAGGTGTTCGGCGCAACTATACGGTTTACTTTAGTCAGGATAAGTTCCAACCCTATATTGTTGCCTATCCACTATATCATGATTGTGTAGGTAACTCAGGTAGGGCTGATAAAGTGATAGGAAACGATGCTTGGGTGTATGACCCCGATGTCCCCAAGAGGTATCAAATGAATTTATCCAGGAGCTATCGCCCTAGGGAGCTAGACTTTAGTCGTGGGCACATGTTGGCAAGTAACCAACGGACTGCTTCAATAGAGTTGAATAAGACGACCTTCTACTACTCCAATATGGTACCACAGAAGCAATCTCAGAATAGTGGTATCTGGAATGTGCTAGAGAATAAGGAGAATAACTGGGCAAAGCGGGCAAATCCGACCGATACGATGTATGTAGCATGTGGCCCTATATTCTCCCATAATAATGGTACCGTTACCGATAGGGATGGAGATAAGCAGTGCCCTATCCCTACCCATACTTGGAAGGTGCTCCTAAAGAAGAAAGGGGGTAAATGGATATCTATAGGGGTTAAGATGCCTAATATCGATACAAAGAGCAAGTGGTCAGACTTTACTTGTACAGTGCAGCAACTAGAGAAAGAGTTGGGCGTGAAGTTCTTCCCCCATCTCCCCGAGTCGGAAGCTGCGCATGTGAAGAGTCTCAATAATAGTCGCGACTGGTAGACTTGGGAGTTCGGTATACATCAGTTGAAGATAACATAGTTAACAGAATAATAATTTACTAATTAGAAAAGAAAGAGAAATGCAAAGGCTTTATAGACTTATGGCTATGGTCTGCACGCTGCTGTCGGTCTCTCTACTCTCTGCTAGCGCACAGTCGGGCACATCGCTCCGGGGTGTAGTGAAGGATAGTGGTACAGAGCATCCGATAGGCGGGATAGTGGTAACACTGCTGAATAATAATCAGCGGACTACCACGGGAGCGGATGGTAGCTTTGTATTCTACAACGTCGAGGGCGGAAAGGATAAGCTAGTCCTCACCTCTACGCTCCACGCTACAGTCGAACGAGAAGTGGAGATCTCGGCGAATCGTACAAATGATGTGGGTACCATTGTGATGGTACAGAATGTGATGAAGGATAATGCACACTTCGTGGGTATTGTAGACAATATCGACCTTGATCAGATAGATGATGAGGGTCAGGGGCAGAGCGCCAATACAATGGTTATCTTCTCCAACGATGTCTACTTACAGAATGCGGGCTTCCAATTTTCACAGTTCCGCCATCGTACACGTGGTTATGATAGCCAATACGAGCAGAGGTATATCAATGGAATCAACTTCAATGAGGGTGTCCGCGGGGTATTCAACTACTCCTCTGTAGGAGCACTCAATGATATGACGCGCAATGGGAACCGCATTAATTATATGGGTGCTTCCCCATTCTCCTTCGGTGATATAGGTGGTTCGGAGAATATCAATATGCGCCCAGCCAACTATACCCGAGGTGGTAAGTTTACCGTCTCTGGTACCAACCGCAATTATTACCTCCGTTCTATCCTAAGCTACAATACCGGATTGATGGATAATGGTTGGGCAATCTCTGGTGCTATCGGCGGAAGATATGCACACGAAGGCGCAATCCCAGGTGTATTCTACAAGAACATCTCCTATATGTTGGGCGTAGAAAAGGTGTGGGACAATGGCAGACACAGTCTTAGTTTTATCACTTTCGGTTCGCCAGTAGAGCGCGGTCAACAGGGCTCGTCGGTCAATGAGGCAGTAAAGCTCGTGGGTGATAATCTATACAATCCCAACTGGGGATGGCAGAATGGCAAGAAGCGCAATGCCCGAGTGGTGAAGAGCTGGGACCCTACAGCAATTCTCTCTCATGTATGGAAGCCCGATTATCGGACTACTCTTACTTCAGGTATAGCTGCCCACTACAATAGGTATGGTCGTAGTTCGCTCAACTGGTACAACGGTAGCGACCCTCGCCCTGATTACTACCGCTATCTCCCTAGTTACTTCGATGGTGCTCCAGTAGTACAGCACTACTATGAGTCTCTATGGAAGAGCGGTGAGATCTCTCAGATTAATTGGGATCGTCTCTATGAAGTGAACCACCTCAATAATCTCCAAGGTAATGGCTCGGCTATCTATATGGTAGAGGAGCAGAGGAGTGACTTAGGCGAGATAGCCCTTAGTAGCACCCTCAATAGGCAGATCTCTCAGTCCTTGTCGTTTGATGGTGGACTAGAGTTTAGGTACTCACAGTCTAAGCGTTTCAAGACCGTAGATGACCTCTTGGGCGCAGACTACTTGTTGGATAACGACAAGTATGCCGAGAGAGACTTTGCGGGGAACCACGAAGTGCGCCAAAACGACCTCAATAGACCTGATCGCCGTGTCTCCAAGGGCGATGTGTTTGGTTATGATTACCGCTACCATATCTATAACGCAGGTATATGGGCGCAGAACCAACATAAGTACGATAAGGTAGACTTCTACTACGGAGCCAAACTAGCCCTCAATACTATCAGAAGAGAGGGTATGATGAAGAATGGTCGTTATCCCGATAATTCCTTTGGTAAGGGCAAGCTACACGCCTTTATCAATTTCGATGTCAAGGCAGGAGTAGTTTACAAGATTAATGGTCGTCACTTCATTACTGCCAATGCATCCTACCTCAATCGCCCTCAGCTAGAGCGTGAGATGTACATCTCTCCTGATATTACAGACGAAGTAGTGCCAGTACTCAAGAGCAAGCAGATAGCTAACTTCGACCTTAATTATATCTTCTCTGTGCCTAAGTTTAGAGGGCGTATCTCAGCATTCTATACCGGCTTCTGGGATGATATGAAGAAGGTAGCATACTATAATGATAGCGAGCGTACCTTCACCCTCCATACGCTATACGGTATGGATAAGGTGCACCAAGGATTGGAGCTAGGACTAGAGTATCGTCCTACCGACGCACTTACCCTTGAGTTTATCGGTACTGCCGCTCAGTACTACTATAGCAATGATCCAATGGGTGTGCTCAATAGTACCAATGGTCGTATCAAAAACCAAGAAGAAAAGGTGTATTTGAAGAACCTATACATTGGTGGTGTACCACAGGTGCTAGGTACCTTCGGTGTTGGTTACTTCTATAAGTACTGGTTCTTCAATGTCAACTTCAATGGTTTTGGATACAATCATATCGACGTTGCTCATATTCGTAGGATGGCTTCCAACTATACTTCGGTAGTAGCTCCAGGTCAGCCAGGTCACGATCCTAAGCTATATGACGCCTTTGTACAGACGACTACTCAGGAGCGTTTTGCAGCGGGCTTTACCATGGATCTAAGTATCGGTAAAATTCTCTACCTAAAGAATAGAGACCGTATCAACTTCAACTTCTCAGTATCCAACCTTCTCAATAATAAGAACGTACGCGTAGGAGGTTTCGAGCAAGGGCGTATCAACCTAGATCATCCCGAGAGGTTTACAAATAAGCACTACTATATGCAGGGGATCAACTTCTTCCTCAATGCAAGCTATAATTGGTAATATAAAAATTAAGAATACAAATACGAATATGAAACTAAGTAGATTGTCACTTATTTCGCTCGCTGTCCTGCTAGGGTTAGGTTTCGCATCTTGCGAGCGTAAATACGATGCGCCACTGCTAGCTGATCCTACAGTGACACCTGGTGATGAGAAAGTGATCACTATTGCTGAGTACAAGGATAAGTTCAAGAAAGTACCTAAGGAAGGTCAGATAATCGAGGACAACTTGGCCATCCGCGCTGTTGTAGTGGGCAATGATGTATCTGGTAATATCTATAAGCAGATCTACGTACAGGATGCTACAGGTGGTATCTCTATCGGAATCGACCAGAATAATATCTCCAACGACTACCAAGTAGGTCAGGAGGTATTCATCAAGCTACAAGGTCTTGCTGCTACGAGCTATGGCGGCGTGACTCAGATAGGAATGAAAGATACCCAAAGTAATCGCATCCCCTATGAGGTTGTGAAGAAGCAGATCCTACGAGATAAGCGACCAGATGCTGAGAAGGCTAAGCCCAAGACGACAACTATCGCTCAGTTCTCCGATAATATGGTGGGTACGCTTATCAAGTTGGAGAATGTGTATTTCGAGCTAGGTGGTACTGCTACTTATGGTGATCAAGCTCAGAACGCTGTCAACCGTACGCTCAAGGATACCACTGGCAAGAAACTCATTGTGCGTAATAGTAAATATGCTAGCTTCGCCAACGATGTTTTGCCTAAGGGCAACGGTACTGTCGTAGGTATTCTCTCTAAGTTCAACAAAGATTATCAGCTCTTTATTCGTACCGCTGATGATTGTTCTGGCTTCACCGGTAAGGATCCTATCACAGGCGGAGAAGTAAACCCTAATCCTCCTGCCGGTAATGTTATCTATGCCGAAACCTTCGCTGCAGATATGGGCAAGATGACTGCTGTTAGTATCCTGGGTAATGAAGTATGGAAGGTTGATACTAAGTACAAGAATGTTAGTATGTCTGGTTTCAATGGCGGTAAAAACAACCCTAATGAAGACTGGCTTATTTCACCTGCATTCGATCTCTCTGCGGCTAAAAACGCTGTCCTATCCTTTGACCATACCATTAGTCAAGGAAAAGGTAAGACTGTAGAACTAGCCAAGATGAAGGTGGAGCAGACCATTTGGGTGTCTAGCGACTACAAGGGTGATGTTACGAAAGCTACTTGGACTCAGGTGACTATTCCAAACTATCCTACTGGTAAGGATTGGAACGCTGTTAAGAGTGGTGATATCGCTTTCCCCGATAAGATGATGGGTCAGACTAATGTAGTTGTTGCGTTTAAGTACTTAAGTAGTGCAGAGCATTCTTCTACATGGCAGCTTAAGAATTTAAAGGTCACCAGTGAAGGTGGTAAGCTCGCTGCTGGTAGTACAGAGCCTGCTCCACAGCCAAAGCCAGATCCACAACCAGATCCAACCCCTGGTGCTCTGCTCTTCCCAGGTTCTGACTTCGAGGACTGGAGCCTAATGGTGAAAGGCAAGAGCTTGTCGTATGACCTTCATACTATCGTTATGCAGTCTGATAAGGGACATAATGGTAAAGCTCTTCATATCAATGGTACTCCAAGTGGTAATGACTACGTTATTACTGCTGCAGGCAATGGGACTAAGAGCGGTAATGCCATCAGTCTTTATATCAATGGTAAGGCAGACAAATCGCTTTCCTTTATGATTTACAAAGAGGATGGTACCTATGCTGTTTTTAATCTTGACGAGTTTGGCGCAAAGGGACACGTCGTTAGCCCTGTCGATGGAGATATTGTCTTGAAGCCTACTACCAGAACTTACAATGGTAATCCAAGTAATTCATACACAAGAGGTAAGATTGATACCCAAGGAAAATGGATGAAGATAACTTTGGATATATCTAGCTTCAAGCAACTAGCAAAGGAGAAAAACCTTTTCTCTATCAAGATGGGAAATAAAGTAGCCTACGATATCCTCATCGATGATATTACCATCCAGTAAATTTTAGATTATGAGGAAGACACTGTACACGTGGCGTGCCATTATCGTTGTTATTACGGCGCTTGTCTTGGGGAGCTGTGGCTCCACCAAGCAAGTTGCCCGTAATAGTGACGGCAAGCAGTACAACGCCTACGCAGTAGGATTTTACAATCTAGAGAATCTCTTTGATTGCGACGATGATCCCAATAATACGGGGGATGACGACTTTCTACCCACTGGGTCCTATCGCTGGACTCAGATTCAGTATGAGCGTAAGCTCGATAATCTGGCTCGCGTTCTCGGCTCTCTAGGGAAGGAGGTAACACCATACGGTGCTGCTTTTATAGGTGTTGCTGAGGTCGAAAATAGGAGAGTCCTTGAGGATCTTACACAACGGGAAGCGGTAAAAGGTATGGAGCTCAAGGTGGTGCACGAAGATGGTCCCGACCGTAGAGGTATTGATGTAGGTGCATTGTATAATCCTAATATCTTTACCCTTGAGGGTTATGAGTACCATACTCTTAAGTGGGAAGAACAGCCCGATTTCGTTACCCGTGATCAGCTTCATGCGTATGGCTACATTGCTGGTGAGAAGGTGCACTTCATTGTAGTCCACTGGCCTAGTCGCTATGGTGGTGGCGCTTCTGAGCCCCTTCGCTTAGCTGCGGCACGCCTCTCTAAGCAGATTATGGATAAGATATACCAAGAAGAGCCCAATGCAAAGATTATCATGATGGGTGACTTCAATGATGACCCTACCAATAGGAGCGTGACAGAGGTTCTCAATGCCAAGAAGTTGAGGAGCGAGGTCGGTGTCCAAGGACTTTACAATCCCGCAGCATCGCTATTGGAGAAGGGTATTGGTACGCTGGTCTATCAAGACAGCTGGAACTTCTTCGACCAGATGATAGTATCTAAGGGGTTACTTACCGATGATCAAAAACTGAGGCTTTGGAAGATGGAAGTGTTTAACCGTGATTTCCTAGTTACACAGGAGGGCAAACGTAAAGGTTATCCACATCGTACCTTTCAGGACAATTCTTTTATCGATGGTTATAGTGACCACTTCCCTGTGGTTGTATATCTAGTGCAGCAGCGCTAATTTTCGGTAACCAATAGCAGAGCTACGGCGGGGCATTTCCTGTCGTAGCTCTGTTTTCACATACTCTTCTAGGAGACTGTTGCTTAGTGATCTAGTGGATAATCCTCCCCAGTCTCTTTTCTTGCCCCATACGTCGTAATAATATTCTCTCGCCCTAGTGGCTAGAGTTTCTCCCGCTATAAACTCCAGTTTCTCCCGCGAGAGACTCTAGTTTTTCCCGGGAGGAACTCCAGTCCCTCCCGGGAGAGACTGAAGCCGCTCGGTAGAGTACCAATAGCTAATCTCGGGCAAACGGTTCCTTGGTAGGGGTTGTACATAGGATTGCCCTGGATTGCTTTCCAAATGCGCTCTCTATGTGGGGGATTTTAGCTACCTTTGTGAGGTTTATACTGACGGTAATATGACTATGGAAAAGGATAAGAGTATATTGAGGATGCCTGGTGTCCTGGACTTCGTGCAAGTGGCAGCAGCCTACTGTGCACTCGTGGAGCCAGCGACTACTCCTAGATGGGATAGAGATACAGTAGAGAACTGCAGACGCCTTCTTGCTGATATCTATGCATTTGGCTTGGCACTTCCTACGCTTACATTGGATCCTTTTACCGTACTAGAGCGCCAAGTGAGGGAGGAAGACTATGAGGCTGTCCAAAATCGCTTGGAGCGAATATTGGGAGAGCATGATCGTTTTCTCAATGCTCAGATGGAGGAAATGAAGTACTCCGATAGACCTGTTAGCGTAAGTGTGGCTGAAGTGCTAGCCGATATCTACCAAGCACTAGCGGACTTCTTGTGGATTATGAGGAGTGTGCATGAGCAGAATATGTATCAAGCCGTGGCTGAGGTACGCTATACGATGATGGAGCGATGGGGAACGCTCCTATTGGCAGCACTCCGACAGTTACATGACTTATTGAATGATCCCGACTTCGAGCTTGCTGAGGATGGGGAACATGAGGATTGGATGTGATGGCAGAGTATAAGACAAATATCACAAAAGAGGAGCTGCAGAAACTGGAGCCTGAGACCCTACCTATCGGTGTGGTGGTGCTGTCTCATACCAGTTCTATAGAGCAGGTGGAGGAGGCTTGTAATCGTCTGAAGGAGGGTAATAAGGTACTTGGCTTTGATACCGAGACGAAGCCTTCTTTCCGTAAAGGCAAGAGCTATAAGGTCTCTCTCCTACAACTGTCGAGTCCCGACTTTGTGGTGCTTTTTCGTCTATTGCCCTCGTGGGACAAGAAGCTACTGGAGCCGCTGCAGAAGATACTCAAGAGTAAGCGTATCGCTAAGGTCGGTGTAGCTATTGGTGATGATGCCAAAGGGTTGTGGGCGGATCACCAGTTGATAACGAATAGGATGGTAGACCTTCGTACGCTTGCGAAAGGTGCAGGAGTGGAGGTGCTCTCTCTGACTCGGCTTTATGCTGTGCTATATAATAAGCGTATTAGCAAGGGGCAAAGGCTCTCCGATTGGGAGCGTGAGGAGCTTACGGAGGGGCAAGTAGACTATGCCGCACTCGATGCCTATGCAGGGCTTAGGATATTCGAAGGCTTTAAGAGGGTACTCAATAGGAGTATGTATTTTAATTTGGATGTACAGCAACCTAAGAAAAGGGTGCTGAAGAAGAAAGATAGTAAGCAAAGTAAGCAATGAAGCGTGTGCAACTAAATTCGGGGCGTATCGCCTCTCTAGACCGTAGGCATCCTTGGATATTCTCTAGGGCTTTGGTTAGTGTCAAGGGGATAGAGATAGGAGATATTGTGGATGTAGTAGACGAGGGGGATCGGTTTCTTGCCCGTGGCTACTATGAGGAGGGGAGTATCGCTGTACGCTTGCTTACTTTTGATGAGGAGGAAAGCATAGACGCCGACTTTTGGGTACGCCGACTGAGGGAGTCTCTAGATATGAGGAGAGTACTTGGTCTTCTGGAGTCACCTAATGAGGCGTATAGACTAGTTCACGGTGAGGGGGATAGGTTGCCTGGACTTATCATAGATATCTATGGGAATGTGGCTGTCATCCAAGCGCATACCCTAACCATGCATATTCGGCAGAAGGAGATAGTGGAGGCGCTGAAAGCTCTCTATGGTCAACACCTTAGTGCCATCTATTATAAGTCGAGCGACACACTGCCCATAGAGGAACCCGTACTTGATCAATTGCTATGGGGTGAAAGGCATGATATCGAGACGATAGTGGCTGAGGAAAATGGGCTGAGGTTTGCTCCTGATATCCTGAAGGGGCAAAAGACAGGTTTCTTTCTGGATCAGCGACTAAGCCGACAGAGGGTAGGAGAATTGGCGAAGGACAAAAAGGTACTCAATATGTTTAGCTATACGGGTGGCTTTTCGCTCTATGCCCTGAGGGGTGGTGCCCGTCAGGTAGTCTCCCTCGATAGTTCTGCCAAAGCTATTGATATGCTGGAGTCGAATATGAGGCTTAACTTTTCGGAGCCAGAGCTAGAGAAGCATAGTTCTGTGGTGGAGGATGCCTTCAAGTACCTATACGATATGAAAGAGGGCGCATTCGACCTTATTGTACTAGACCCGCCAGCCTTTGCTAAGAGACGTGAAGTCCTTAAAAATGGACTACAAGGGTACCGTAAACTCAATACCGAGGCGATGCGCAAGATAGCTTCTGGGGGTTTGCTCTTTACCTTCTCATGCTCGCAAGTAGTGAGCGTGGAGGACTTCCGTCAGGCGCTCTTCACTAGTGCTCTGCATGCTGGCAGAGAGATAAGGGTACTGCAGCAGTTCGGTCAGTTCGCCGATCATCCTGTGAGTATCTATCACCCCGAGGGTGAGTACCTCAAGGGCTTTTTACTTTACGTAGTATGAAGAATAGAATACTCTTATTGATACCCTTCCTCTTACTCTTGGTCGCCTGTGATGACACAACAGAGACTACCGAGAGTGAGAGGATTTTTTTTCGCTCGTGGGCAGAGATAGAGGAGTCGGATACGCTTAGGATTGCGACAATGACTTCGCCACAGGATTTCTACCTATACCGAGGGGAGACTATGGGTCAAGAGTACCAAAAGGTTGTCGACTTTGCTCAAGCACACCAGTTGGCTCTAGATATTCATATTGCGAAAAGTACCGATAGCCTTCTCAATTGGGTATCTGAGGGTAAAGTAGATTTGTGTATTACCCCTATTCCTATGACCAAAGCCAATACGGAGGCTTTTGACTTCGGCGGTATTGTAGATACTACTTCGCTTGTATTGGTGCAGAAGAAGGGGTCTGTGGTTCATTCCCTCTCTGAGATTGCTGGGAAAGATGTGTGGACAGAGTATGGTAGCGCAGGGGAGCTGCGCCTTCGGCAGATAGAAGAGGAGATAGGGTACCCAATAAATATAACTATTCCAGACACCCTCAGTATAGAGGAAATACTCTTGAAGATGGCTCAGGTGGATAGCATAAAGTATGCGATAGCAGGCAAAGAGCTAGCTAGTAGCATGAAGCTCTTCTACCCTAGTCTGGATAATAGTCTCTTGGTGAGCGCTCCTATCCGTTATAGTTGGGCTGTTGCTAAGGGCAATAGCGAAATGGTAGAGCGACTAGATACCTATCTCTTGGCTCCCGAGAAGATTCGCCATTACTCAGAGCTAAAGGAGCAGAATAGCCATTTGAGGCAATTTATCATAGGCAATACTAAGAAGCCCCTTAAGGTAGCTTTGGAGCGCGGAGCTATCTCGGTCTATGATAATATATTTAAGTCTGAAGCCAAGCGTACACCATGGGCATGGACTTTGCTTGCGGCTATTGCCTATCAAGAGAGTACGTTCAGGAGCAACGTTGTCGGTTGGAGTGGGGCAAGAGGACTAATGGGCATTATGCCGAGTACTGGACGCTCTCATGGTGCTAGCAAGGCACAGTTGTTACAGCCAGAAGTGTCGGTACGTGTCTCTGTGGATGTGCTGATGGATACCTATAGGTATTTTTCGGAAGTGAAGGATCCATTACAGAGGCTTTACTTCACCTTGGCAGGATACAATGCTGGTGCAGGGCATGTCTTAGATGCGATGCGGTTGGCACGCAAACACAATGCCCCAGATACCATTTGGAACGGAGGGGTGAGGCAATTTATTATTCTGAAGAGCAACCCAGAGTACTACAATGATGCGGTTGTCCGTAATGGCTACCTGAGGGGTAGAGAGACCACCAAGTATGTAGAGCAAGTGCTGGAGCGCAAAGCGGCATACGATGCCTTACTGAGTAGAAAATAATACTAAACAAATGATATAAAGAAGTATGAAAGTTATCAATCTTTCGGAGCAAAACTCGATTCTTAATCGCTTTATCGCTGAGCTCCGCGATGTGAATATTCAAGGTGATCGCATGCGCTTCAAGCGTAACATAGAGCGTATCGGCGAGGTGCTAGCTTATGAAATGAGTAAGACCTTTGAATACAAGGCGACTGATGTGCAGACCCCTTTGGCTGTCTCTACCGATATGTTGGATCAAAACCAAGTAGTAGTGGCAACTATCCTCCGCGCTGGATTACCTTTACACCAGGGCTTTGTGAATTACTTCGATAGAGCTGAGAATTGTTTTGTATCGGCATACCGTAGGTACAAGGATCGTCTCAATTTTGAAGTGATGATAGAGTACCTCTCTTCTCCTTCTATTGAAGGTAAGACCTTGATTCTTGTAGATCCGATGCTGGCTACAGGTAGCTCCATGGAGTTGGCATACAAGGCTATCCTTACCAAGGGTACTCCTAAGGAGCTTCATATAGCCTCAGTTATCTCTAGCCAGCCTGCACTAGACTATTTGTCTAAGGTAATGCCTGAGGATTGTACGCTATGGACAGCGGTCAATGACCCTGAGATTGATGACCATTCCTATATTATTCCTGGTCTTGGCGATGCTGGTGACTTAGCTTTCGGAACTAAGCTAGACGACTAAGCCAATAGGTGATAGTAAAACACGGGGTAGACTCATCGCTAGAGTCTACCCCGTGTTTTACTATCTCTTGGCTGTAGCCTATTTGGTTTCAGAACCATCGAGAAGGACTGCGGTAAACATCCATTTATTCGGCGCGTACCAGATGCCGGAGTTGAAGGACGGGATAGGGGCTTTAACTAGAATAGTATTCATACCCTTCTTCAAATGTACTTTGTGTGGAGTACGCATGATATAGTTTTCATCCTCATAGGGGTACTCGTTATCGCCTCCCTTCTGTCCTGCTCTGAGCCACTTAGGTGGGTGTATCTCTTCGCCATTGATCCATATCTTGGCATCATAGTTATTCCAAGTGTCAAGCGCAGGGGTAGGGGTTGCCTGGGAGCGAGAGAAGTCATAGAAGCCTATCCACATGTCTGCTATCTTATCGGTGTCGCTCCACACTTGGCGGGAGGCATAATAAGTGGTATTGGGTTTCGCATCTTGGAAGTGCCCATGGACTGCAGGGTGCCACCAGTGGCGCAGGATAATTGTGCCACCTACTAATGTGGTATCGGGCTGGAGCGTCTCCACACCTTCTATCTCGGGAGCAAAGGCACGAGAGGTCTCTCCTTCGTTGTTGTAGGGACCGTAGATATTCCATCGGATATTAGTCTGCGGAACGTATTGGAAGGGAAGATAAGGGAAGAGGTCTTGGTGTAGAGCTATTATTCGATGCTCTAGGTCGGCAAGTTCTTGCAGGGTTTTCTCCTGAATCCCTACATAGGAGTAGGCGTCGCCACCTCCTACCCAAGTCCTTTCGGCAAAGGCGAATAGGGAAGGGTACACTGCGTTGTGGGCGAAGTTATCTTCTCCTCTCCGAAGTCGACGGTCGTTCCACAGGCAGAGCGTAGCACCGATAGCACGGTCGGATGCCTTGTCTTGCCCGCCTATCTTGTGATTGAATATCAATGGTACGCCCTCCAAAGCGTCGTGGTGATTGATGTAGAGGTTGCGAGAGTCAATATAGACTAGGTCGGAACCCTCTGATAGAGTGCTAGAGTCTTCACCCCATAGCTGTCTGATAACACTATTGGTGAGGTTGCCACCAGGTTGCCATCCCATTACTTTGATACCTTTGCTCTCTAGGATGTGTATCATTGTAGGTAGAAACTTCGTGTCTGTAATCTTGACCTCGTCGCCACCGATATGGATGATATCGAAGTTGTAGGTCTCTGTCACCTCCTTTAGGATATTGGCAACAGCCTGAGTGCCCTCAGGGGTTTGCATCTCGAAGCCCATGGCTCTGACGAATGCTTTGGAGTGCCCTGGCATATCTATCTCGGGCATAAAGGTGATGTGCCTATCTTCGCAGTACTTCTGTAGCTCCTTGATGTCTGCCTCGGTATAGAATAGACCGTGGTCACGGGTCATGGACTCGGGGCTAGTGAGCTGTGGGTACTGCTTAATCTCTAAGCGCCATGCCACATCCTCAGTTAGATGGAAATGGAACACATTGAGCTTGAGTGTTGCCATCACGTCTATCTGCTGCTTGAGCAGGGAGATACTCTGGTAGTTGCGCCCTACATCTACCATATAGCCACGGAACGGGAAGGCAGGAGCATCGTATATCTTGACCATTTGGAAAGCCTCTGTCTCCTTGTTGTAGAGCTGGCGAAGCGTCTGGATAGCGTAGAATATGCCAGTGGGGGTAACTGCGCTTACTTCGATTCCCTTTTGTGTAATAGAGAGTCGATAAGCTTCTTTATTGCTGTCCTTTAGATTGAGCTGGAGCTGTATGCCCCCTCGCTTGCCTTTCCCTTCTAGCGAGAATGTACTTCCGATAAGTTGGGCATATTCCGAAAGGGAGGCGTCTGAGTAAGTGACAGCGCCTAGGTCTTTCGCTTTTGTTTCTCCTCTGAGCCATTCTACTTGCTGTGGCTTCGGTAGCAGTGGCACCTGAGCTAGGCAACTAAGGGTAAATAGAGGGAGGAGAAGGGAGAGCAACAACTTCTTCATATCTTGGCTTTTACGTTGTGTGCAATGAGTGTTTCCTGATTGTATCTATCTATTCGAGTAATAGTGAAAGCCACTCGTTCCTTCCCATTAATATAGGGGAGTACGTAGAAAGGCTCTTGGGTAGTCGCTAATAGATTATCCTCAGAGGTCGCCTTGGAGAGCTTCTCTCCTGGTTTATGGATATAGATAACGTAGTACTTAGTCTCCAATCCAGAGGGATACGGCATATCTGGTTCCCAGAAGAGAGTGAGTTTGCCTTCATGACTCACGATAGAGGTCTCTCGCTTCGGTTCATCGAACCTACGGATACTACTTGGATAGGCAGAAGCTGGTACGAGTGCGGGCTTTGTCCAGTACCGAGTGCGCATAGTTGTGGTGACTCCCTTATAGTTTGAGAATAGCTCATCGGCAGGCCACATTACGACACCCAGTGCTGTGCGATTGGCTATATTGAGTTTGGAGTGTAGCTCATCATGATCCATAGTTCGCTTAACATCCTGACCTATATAGTATTGGGCTAGATGTATATGCTGGCTCCACCACCGAGCGAGCTCAGTATGTTCGGCAGTCTTGTGCCCAATTTCCCAGTATATTTGGGGTACAATATAGTCCACCCATCCCATCACGTCCCATAGGAGAATGTCTGCATAGAGGTCGTCGTAGTTTTGGAGCCCCTTGGTCTTGCTTCCCCTTTCAGGGTCGCTTTTCTCATTACGATAGATACCAAAGGGGCTGATACCAAAGCGGACATGAGGTTTGCGCGCCTTAATCGTAGCCGATAATTGGCTGATGAGTTGGTTCACATTGTCTCTTCTCCAGTCTCCGATATTAGCAAATCCACGAGGGCTCGCTTGGTAGTCTGCAATATCCGGAATCACTTCCCCGGCTATCGGGTATGGGTAGAAGTAGTCGTCAATATGTATAGCATCGATATCGTATCGCTCCACAATGTCGTCGACTACTTGGCAAGTATAGCGCTGTACTGCAGGGAGAGCGGGATTGAAGTAGAGCTGATTGCCGTACTTGAAAAACCACTCAGGGTGCCTATGGTAGGGGTGATTAGGAGCGAGGGTAGTATTTACGTTCGTAGCCGCTCTATAGGGGTTAATCCAAGCATGTAGCTCCATTCCTCTAGCGTGGCACTCTTTTACCATGAAGTCGAGCGGATCCCACATGGGCGCAGGAGCAACACCTTGGGTGCCAGTTAGCGTACGGCTCCATGGCTCATACGGACTATAGTACCAAGCATCTGCCTCCGAGCGAACCTGGAATATTATTACATTGAAGCCCGTCCTCTGTAGTAGGTCGAGCCGATCTCTCAGACTCTTCTGTATGTATGCACTACTCCTACCCATGTACTCCCCTCTCCAAGCATTTGGAATCCATGCTGCTCTAAACTCTCGCTTCTGAGGCTGGTACACCTCTTTCTGAGCCTTATTAGCGTACTGGTCGTTAGTGAGTGCCTTCTTGCTCTTACACGAAGAAAGCCCTATGAGTAATAGGAGGGCGAATAGAATGTATTTTCTCATCCTAATTTAGTTGAAGTAATTGAATAGGAAGTTGGTAACGTTCATGTATATGAACATACCTATAAGGTCGTTCATAATGGTGATGAAAGGACCTGTAGCTCGAGCCGGATCCATCTTGAGGCGCTCCAAGGTAAGCGGAACAATGGTTCCCGATAAGCTAGCGAAGAGTACTACTGTGAAAATACTGATAGAGACCGAGGACATCACAACGATATCCTTGAGGTAGAAGTAATTGTATATGAAGAGAACCAAGCTAAGGATACCACCATTCATCAGCGCTATTGCAAGTTCCTTAAGTAGGAGTGACCCTACCTTTCCAGGCTTGATAGAACCCGTGGCGAGGTCTTGTACGATGATTGCTGACGATTGCATCCCTACGTTTCCTCCTGTTCCACCCATCAAAGGGATAAATAGCGAGATAGCTGGCACAGCAGCAAATACATTGTCGTACCCTCCGAGGATAACACTATTGAGCATTCCTCCTACCATTCCAAGTAGTAGCCAAGGGAGCCGCGCCCCTATCTGTCTTACAACAGTATCGGAGCTCTCAATATCGGAGGAAAGACCAGATGCCAACTGGTAGTCCTTCTCATGCAGCTCACGCATCTGATCCACTACGTCGTCCACAGTAATAACACCAACTAGTCGTCCAATACTATCTACCACCGGTATGGCAACTAGGTCGTAGCGCTCAAAGGTGCGTACCACCTCCTCTGCAGTGTCATTCTCATGAACAACGATAGGGTCGCGTAGTATTACGTGCTTTATCTTGGACACATTGGGGCTGGTCAGTACCTTCTTAATAGGCAGAATACCTTGAAGTCGCTCCTCATCGTCAATCACATAGATGTAGTAGACATCCTCCATCTCTGCCGCCTGTATACGGAGCTCCTCCATACAGCGGGGCATAGACCAGTTCTCGTTGACGACCATCATCTCCTTCCGCATGATACCTCCTGCGGTATCCTCCTCGTACTTTAGAAGGTCTATGATCTCTCCCGCCTGTTCAATATCCTCTACGTGGGCGAGGATAGCATCCTGTTTGTCTTCGTCAAGCTCTTGGAGTAGGTCGGCAGCGTCGTCCGAATCCATGTGGGTCAAGAACGTGTCGGCAATCTCTTCGTCCGTGAGTAGGTCGAGGACTTCCTTACGCTCCACCTCATCCATCTCCATCAGCACATCGGCTGCTACCGTACCTGGGAGCAGGCGGTAGAAGAAGAGGGTCTCCTCTGCTGGGAGCTCCTCCAATAGCTCGGCAATGTCGGCTGGATAGAGCTGCTCAACTAATGACTTTAGCTCCTCTTCCTTCCGTTCTTCTATGAGGCTCGTAATATACTTTGCCTCCTCATTACTCATCTCTATCATCGGAGTACTTCTGCTATATCGTTGGTAAGGGCAATGAAGTCATCTACCCCTAGTTGTTCGGGTCGCTTTTGGAGAAGCGGATACCCCTCTGGTAGATGGCGCTCTCCTAATAGTGGCTGGAGCGAATTGCGCAGCATCTTACGTCGGCGGTTGAAAGTCGTCTTCACCACATTCTTGAAGAGCTGTTCATCGCACCCTAGTTCCTTACGGTTATTACGTACCATTCGTATCACACCACTCTGCACTTTTGGTGGTGGGTCGAAGTTCCCTGGTGCCACACTAAATAGATACTCAATATCATACCATGCTTGGAGGAGCACACTGAGGATGCCGTAGTCTTTCGACCCAGGACCGCTCGCCAATCTCTGCGCAACCTCTTTCTGGAGCATCCCCGATGCTGCCGGAATTAGCTCCCTATACTCTAGCATGTGGAAAAATATCTGGCTACTGATGTTGTAGGGGTAATTGCCAATCAAGACAAATGGTTGCCCATTAAATACTCGATCGAGGGGTAGGGAGAGGAAGTCTGCCTCTATAATATTAGGAATTAGTGATGGGAAAGCGACTCTTAGGTAGCTGATTGATTCAGTATCTATCTCCACCACTTTCGTCTCTTGATACTTAGGGATTAGGTACTGAGTCAGCACCCCCATGCCTGGTCCTACTTCGAGAATGGGTAACTTGTGCTTTACAAGGGTGTCGGCAATCCGCTCTGCAATATCTTGATTGCGGAGGAAGTGTTGCCCCAGTGCTTTCTTTGCTCGTACCTTTTGCATCTCTTTTATTCTAAATATTGCCGAAGAAATGGTAATTTTGCGAAACCATCCTCGCGTTGCTATGCAAAGATACAAAAAAGTGATGAGGGGTGGCGATGAGACAATGAATAAGGGACTTAAGACTACACTAAAGGTGCTGGTGCCGTTGGCCTTCGGAGTATTAATCCTGTGGCTGCTGTACCGCAATATGGATGTGGAGACTCTATTAGAGACGCTTCGTGGTGATGCCAACTTTGGTATCATCATCTTCGCATCCCTATTTGGTACCCTAGGGAATACATTTAGGGGTTTTAGGTGGCACTTGCTCAATAAACGTCTCGACCCTAATGTCCGTGCAGTAAATTCTCTACTTACTACGCACGGAAATTATGTAGTCAATATGGCTCTACCCCGTCTGGGCGAGGTGTGGCGTGTGGGTGCTATGTCGCACTATTCGGGCATCAGTATATCCAAGCTAGTAGGTACCCTCTTCATTGATCGTATCTACGATGTCGTGGCTGTCTCTGTCATGATTTTGTTAGGGCTGTTGCTCAATACCCCTTTCTTTACTAGTTTCTTTGAAAACAACCCCGATGCACTCCTCAAGCTCCAAGGGGTCATGCGCTCTCCTTGGCTCTATATAGTGCTACTTCTCCTTATTGTATTAGTGCTTGTGGCAATGCATTGGGTTCGGAAGAGCGAAAGGACAATGCATAGTTTCCGAAATGTGAGAGAGGGGCTTCGTACTATACGGACGATGGATAAGAAGTGGCTATTCCACCTCTACACGGTGGGGATATGGGCAAGCTACTTCCTGCAGTTTTATATCACCTTTTATGCCTTTAGCTTCACATCGGATCTAGGACCAGCCGTAGGGCTTCTCTCCTTTGTAATGGGGAGTGTGGCTATTGTCGCTCCTGTCCAAGGCGGTATGGGAGCTTGGCACTTTATGGTGATATATTCCCTAATGGCATTTGGGGTAGAGACCTCCAATGCTCAGAACTTTGCACTTATTGTGCATACCTTCCAAGTATTTATCTGGACTAATATGGTGGGGCTGATAGCACTAGGCTTGCTCCCGCTAGTTAATCGACATACGAAAATAGATAACAAATAAGAGATATGAAAGAGAAGATTCAATTACTCTCCCAAGAGGTTAAAGCTCTAGTCGCTCCCCATAATGAAGAGGAGCTAGAGGCTTTGAGGCTAAAGTACCTAAGTAAAAAGGGGCTCCTCAATCAGCTGATGGCAGACTTCAAGAATGTGCCAGCCGAGGAGAAGCGTGAGGTAGGTATGCTCATCAATGAGCTAAAGACGGATGTTACTAATAGGATAGAGGAGTTTAAGCAAAACCTAGCTGCAGAAAGGCACTCAGAGGAGCTTCAAGGGCTAGACCTATCGCGTACAGCGTATCCACTGCCTCTAGGCACACGTCATCCGCTTAGCCTCGTGAGGGAGGAGATTATCGATATCTTTAGTCGTCTAGGCTTCAATGTAGCTGAGGGACCAGAGATAGAGGATGATTGGCATGTATTTGAGAGCCTTAATTTCGCAGAGGATCACCCCGCACGCGATATGCAGGACACATTCTTCGTATCCCACCATCCCGAGGTACTGCTCCGTACACATACGTCATCGGTACAGACTAGAGTGATGACTAGTACGCAGCCCCCTATCCGTATCATCTGCCCAGGACGTGTATACCGCAATGAGGCGGTATCGGCACGTGCACACTGCTTCTTCCATCAGGTAGAAGCCCTCTATATTGCAGAAAAAGAGAAGGTGAGCTTCGCAGACCTCCGTCAGGTATTGATGCACTTCTCTAGGGAGATGTTCGGTGAGCATACCAAGATTCGCCTACGTCCTAGTTACTTCCCATTTACTGAGCCTAGTGCCGAGATGGATATTTCTTGTAACATCTGTGGCGGTGCAGGGTGTAACCTTTGTAAGCACACTGGCTGGGTGGAAATCCTTGGTTGTGGTATGGTGGATAGCGCTGTGCTTGAGGCTTGTGGTATCAATAGTACCAAGTACGCTGGCTATGCCCTAGGTATGGGTGTAGAGCGTATTGCCAACCTGAAGTATAGCGTGAGTGACCTTCGGCTCTTCTCCGAAAATGACCTCCGCTTCCTAGAGCAGTTCGAGGGCGCACGATGAAACTTGCTGAGCGATATCAGGCTGTTCTCGACTGGTTTGCGGAGCATGTGCCAGTAGCGGAGACCGAACTAGACTACCAAAGCCCCTTCCAACTTTTGGTAGCGGTAGTACTCTCTGCTCAGTGCACCGATAAGAGGGTGAACATGATTACTCCGGCTCTTTTTGAAGCATACCCTACTGCCGAAGCTATGTCACATGCTACGGCTGAGGAGCTATTTGAGTATGTGCGCAGCTGCTCTTACCCCAATAGCAAAGCTAAGCATCTCGAAGGATTGTCGCGTATGCTCTCAGAGGAGTTTGGTGGAGTGATTCCCCAAGACCCTAAGGAGCTTGTGAAGCTACCTGGGGTAGGACGTAAGACTGCCAACGTAGTCCTTAGCGTACTCTACGATCAACCCTGTATAGCTGTGGATACACATGTCTACCGTGTCGCTCGCCGTTTAGGGCTAGCCCCACAGACCGCCAATACACCACTTAAGGTGGAGGAGCAACTCGTGAAGCATATCCCCGAGGCACAGAGAGCAATATCGCATCATTGGCTCATCTTACATGGTCGGTACACTTGCCTAGCACGTAGCCCTAAGTGTGCTAACTGCGGGCTAGCTCCCTTCTGTAGGTATTACGCCAAGAAAGGTATTATTCTGCCTGAGAAGTAGGTTGCTAGAAGAATATTGTATAGATATAGGGATTGTCGCAGAGGTGGCAGTCCCTTTTTTTAGTAGCGAAAAGAAGAAGAGGAAATTTGGTAGATTTGTTACATGATTGTACTTAGAGAATTGAAGACTATGGCGCCTGTAGAGCGTTTTTATCTCGAAGCATTCCCTCGGGAAGAGCGTCGAGAGGTGGAGGAAATATCTAGATTGCTTTCGGATGAACCGAGGTATCACCTCTTGGGGATTGAGGATGAAGGGATAGTCGTAGGATTACTTACCTATTGGGAGTTGGGCGAGTGGTATTATGGAGAGCACTTTGCGATTGACTCTTCTTGCCGAGGACATGGGGTGGGCGCCGAAGTGATGAAGTCTTTCCTATTAGGAAAGCGGCAGATTATCTTCGAGGTAGAGCTTCCGGAGGAGGAGATGGCATGCCGTCGGATAGGCTTCTATGAGCGGTTGGGCTTTAAGCTCTGGGATATGCCCTACCTGCAGCCTCCTTATAGAGTAGGGGATGCGCCATTGCCTCTTCGCCTAATGACGAATGGGATGGAGCCGACCGAAGCCATCGTAAAGGCAATACATACATCAGTGTATGGTGTGGATTAATAGTATTCATCATATTATCTGTGTGTGGAAATATTCATATCCCATAATAATAATTAGGCGAGTGCCTGTTGTGGATAGCGCTAGGGGAGAAATTTATTCCTAGGAATAAATAAAATTATCTCTAGGAATAAAAATATTTATTTGTACAGATAAATAAATTTATTCCTAGAGATAAATTTGTATACTTTGGCTAATTCTATTGAATAAGAGCGCTAGCCAGACATTGTTGTAGCGATAACGGCTTTTAATTGAACCGCTTATGCTTCTGGTGCAATGGTCTTGAGGAATAGCTCATCGAGCTGATCAGGATCGAGCTGAGAAGGGGCATCGATCATTACATCACGACCAGAGTTATTCTTAGGGAATGCGATGGTATCTCGAATGCTATTGAGCTGTGCAAAGAGGGATACCCAGCGGTCGAAACCATAAGCGATACCTCCATGAGGTGGTGCGCCGAACTTGAAGGCATTCATGAGGAAGCCAAACTGCTCTTCTGCCTTCTCTTCGGTAAATCCAAGTACCTCGAACATCTTTTTCTGTAGCTTGCTATCGTGGATACGGATAGAACCACCTCCTACTTCTACGCCATTGATGACCATGTCATAGGCATTGGCGCGTACTGCTCCTGGGTTGGTCTCGAGTAGATTGATATCCTCAGGCTTGGGCGCAGTGAATGGGTGGTGCATAGCGTAGTAGCGCTGTGTCTCTTCGTCCCACTCTAGAAGTGGGAAGTCTACTACCCATAGGCATGAGAAGTTGCTTGGATCCATCAGCCCTTGCTCTTCGGCTACGTGAAGACGTAGAGTGCCGAGTTGTTTGCGGGTCTTCATGGTATCATCGCCACTGAGGATGAGGATAAGGTCACCTGCCTGAGCTTCCATGACTTTGGCCAGTTGCTGAAGGGTCTCTTGGGTATAGAACTTATCTACACTACTCTTCACATTGCCACTCTCCTCTACTCGAGCATAGACCATACCCTTGGCGCCCACCTGTGGTTTCTTCACAAACTCTGTAAGTTGGTCTAGTTGTTTGCGGGTGTAAACCGCTGCACCTTTGACGCAGATTCCGCCGATATACTTGGCGTCATCGAATACAGAGAAACCGTGCCCCTGAAGGGTATCCATAAGCTCTACAAAACGCATCCCGAAGCGGGTATCTGGCTTATCGCTACCGTAATACTTCATAGCGTCGTGCCAAGAGATACGTGGATAAGACTCGGTTTGATCAATGCCTAGAATGGTCTTGAATAGGTGTTTTGATAGACCTTCAAAGGTATTGAGGATATCCTCCTGCTCTACGAAGGACATCTCACAATCGATCTGGGTAAACTCCGGCTGGCGATCGGCACGAAGGTCTTCGTCACGGAAACACTTCACAATCTGGAAGTAGCGGTCGAATCCTGCTACCATGAGTAGCTGTTTGAAGGTCTGTGGTGACTGTGGTAGAGCATAAAACTCGCCTGGATTCATGCGGCTAGGTACCACGAAGTCGCGTGCACCCTCAGGGGTCGACTTAATAAGGACGGGTGTCTCCACCTCCAAGAAATCGAGCCCATCGAGATATTGGCGAATCTCGATACCCATCTTGTGACGCAGTTCGAGGTTGCGACGGACAACGGAGCGACGGAGATCAAGATAGCGGTACTTCATACGTAGTTCATCGCCTCCGTCTGATTGGTCTTCAATAGTAAATGGAGGGGTCTGAGAGCAATTGAGTACCTCCAAGCGCTCCACGATTACTTCGATTTCTCCTGTAGCAATCTTATCGTTTTTCGCTGAGCGCTCAGCTACCTTACCCGTTACTTGAATGACATATTCACGACCTAGGTGCGCAGCTTTCTCTGCTAGCTCTGCATCGTGCTCCTCTGTGAATACTAGCTGAGTGATGCCATAGCGGTCACGGAGGTCGATAAAGCTCATGCCTCCCATCTTTCGATTGCGCTGTACCCATCCTGCTAGGGTTACCTCTTCTCCAATGTTGGACGCACGGAGTGCGCCACAAGTAGTTGTCCTATACATACTCTCTATATATGTTCAATTTTCCTTAGTCTTACTAGTGTTATCTTATTGCCCGTAGCCCTCATTACTTGTACTTGGAAGAAGGGTGGGATATTGAATTCTTCTCCTGCATGGGGTATCTCCTGACTATGGTGTAGGATAAATCCGGCTAGGGTCTGATATTCTTCGTCTTCAGGAATCTCGAGATCAAACTCTTCATTGAGGGTGTCGACCTCGGCGCGTCCCGATATGATGTATTCGTTATCACCTACTTTGCGCATAGCAATACGCTTGGTGTCGTGCTCATCTTCAATGTCTCCAAAGATTTCCTCCACGATGTCCTCAAGGGTGAGCATCCCAGCTGTACCTCCTAGCTCATCTACTACGATGGCTACACTCCGTTTCTTTTGCATGAGTTGTTTTAGTGCGTTCTCGGCAGGAAGAGACTCAGGGATAAATATAGTAGGTAGGATGCGACCTTTCCAGTCGTCCTCGCTACCTAGGCGAAACATTTCGATACTGTGGATATAACCGATAATATCATCTATGTCTTCTTTGTATACTGGGAGTTTGGAGAAGCCTGTGCGGTCGAATAGTTCTGTCAGTTCTTCACGCGGAATATCGTAGTCTACTGCAACTATCTCATTACGTGGCACCAAGCAGTCGCGTACTTTAATGTCGGCAAACTCGAGTGCATTTTGTAGTATTCTAGCCTCTTCCGACTTGCTGTCTTGTGTTACATTACTCTCAATAAAGTAGTCTAGGTCTATCTTGGAGAGAGGTTGTACTGTGTCGTCTTCGTTCTTTACGCCAAAGAGCTTAAAAATTAGTTTACTTATCCAAGATACCAGAAGAGTAATCGGAAATAGTAAGATGTAGATGATGAAGAAGGGAAAAGTGATGATGCGAACAGTTATATTGGGTTTCATCTGACCTATGGCCTTTGGTATATACTCTGAGAATACGATGACTAGTGCGGTAGAGATAATGGTTTGTATCAAGACCACAAGGAAGTCGCTATGTAGGAAAGCCTTCAGCGGATTCTCTAGTAACATGGCTACGAGTAGTCCATAGACCACATTCACGATATTATTCCCGACGAGGGCAGTGGTGATGAAGCGACCACCGTTCTTATAGAAGTGTGTTGCGATGCGAGAGAGTGCATTGCCTCTATTTTTATCGAGCTCCACTTGCAGGCGGTCGGCAGATACGAAGCTAATCTCCGACATACTAAAGAAGCCAGAGAGCAGGATACAGATGAGTATTCCGAGGTATATCATAGGGTATTATTAAATGGCAGCTGGGGCTAAGCTAAGAGTGTCGGGCGCTGTCCCAGATGCCGTTGAGGTGGAGTCGGCTGGTGCCATTGGGTGGTCTTCGACATCCACATGACCGAATGACGAATAGAGCTCGTATCGGGTCATAGATTGATTGCTACGGAAGCCGTACTTGCTCTCTATAAGCTGTCCTGGCTTCGGTATGATAAGGGTGTGTTCGTGCGAATATACTTCCTGTAGTTGTTCGTCCCAATAGAGAGAATTGCCAAAGAAGCGACCTCCTTCTCTATTGAGTACTTCTACGTTGCCGACCAATTGCCAGAGCTTCTTTGCCTGGTAATAATAGGCTGTATCGGCTTTGATAGAGGCTTGTGTCGCAAATAGGGTGTCGAACTGCTCTACGTACATCCCTTCTGGGAAATACCAATAGGGTTCTGGATTATCGTAAGTATACCAGATGGGCGCCTCGAGTTTATACTTGGTGATGCCGCTATCGGATATTAGAGAGGAGACATCACGAGTAATCGAGGAGTAGGAAAGGGAGTCAACATCTGCGAGAATGGTGTCGCTCTTTTTACCACCACAAGCCGATAGTGCAGCTGTGATATACAAAAAGATGCCAGCACAGACCCACAAAGTGGGCTGTGCTAGCATCTTACTTATTATATGTCGTGACGATTTATCACTCATATCCTTCACCCCGCATAGGGGGAAAGAGTAATTAGTTAATCTAACTTACTTAGTCCGGATAGTAGTAGCTTCTCCAATCCATCCACCTACGGTGAAGGATGCTCCCTCTGAAAGATCTGGGTGCATAAATACATCCTCCTTTGCTGGGTAGTACTGGCTGAAGCTATTGATCAATTGATTGGCCTGACCAGCTACGCTGCTATCAATAGCCTTAGCACGTTGTGCCTTATCTACTGCTAGGCAGTACACAATTCTCTGCTTGATAGGGTCATCAGGGTAGATGCTCTTTGCAGATGAAGCGTACATACTGGCAATAAGAAGCATTGGCGCACCGAAGTTGCTTTTGAGGCTCATAGCCTGGTTAGCGTAGTTGCGTGCAGTGCCGAAGCTACCCTGCTTCTGGCTCATTACTGCTAGCATGTAGTAGATTTCTCCCTTCTTATTGTTGTCGGTGCTCAGGTCAATAGCCTTCTCGTAGTACTCGCGAGCACGGCTATAATTGCCTTCCTTGTATGCCTTATTCGCAATACCTGTAGCAGCATCTGCAGTAGGCTCAAGGTTGAAAAGGTGCTCAGACATAGTAAAGTATACGTTGCTCTCGATACAGCCAACAGACTGTAGAAGTGCTACGGTCTTTGATAGCCACTCCTTGTCGCTCTTCTTTGACTCTACTAGTGGACCATATACCTTCTCCATTACATCACAGCTAGCGGCGCCACTCTGTGCAAACATAGCTTGGCTACCTTCCTTGTATCCCTGGTAGGCTGCTACAGCCTTCTCGTTGCCTGCTGCTTGAAGCTCCTTAATCTTTTGGTCATAGTAACCATCTACCATGAGGTGCTCATTGATATACTGCTGCTTGAGACTAGGATCCATAATCATCCTTGCCATAGAAGCGTAATCAAATAGTGATAGTGCTAGAGGGTCGGTATTTACACCTAGCTCCTTAACTACTGGCTCTAGCCAGCTATAGATTTTGTTGTAGTCAGACTCATTGCCCATGTGACGCATGTAGTCAGATACTTTATCGCCTAGGATAAAGTCTTTACCCGCATTCTCATCATCACCGAAGTACTTGATACGGGTATCGTACATCTCCATAAGAAGGTCTACAAACTTGACCTTCTCTTCAGGGGTCTTAGCCTGCTCTACCTTCCAATTAAGTAGTTCCTTACCTATGATATAGGTGTCCTTGCTTGCTGCAGGGCAATTGTCATATACCTTCTTCCAGAAGTCGTATGCGTCCTTAAAGTTTTGGCTCTGGTGATAGGTCTTGTAGAAAGTAATGTTTCTACGGCACTGAATACTGTCGTTGCCGTGACCAAAGGGAGTTCCAGATGCTACTCCTGTCTGTGCACTCACCTTAACTAGTGAGAACAGGCTCAACATTAGAGCCGATAGTAGTAAAAGTCCTTTCTTCATTGTCTTATTCCTTTATAATTATATATTCCTGTTCTATAAGCCGACCACTAATTGTTAGCTTTATATCTCTGTGATTACACTCGTAGCAGTCGGTTTAGTCTCTTAATAGATTTTTAGTTTTCTGAACCACGTTTCATTAAAGTTGAGGCTAATAGATAGCTTCAGCATATCCTGAGAGAAGTTCTTCTGTATTGTGGAAAAACCTCTATTGTACTCTAGGGTGAGATTGACGAGCGAACTTCTATCGCTAGTAAATAGATTGACTGGCATACCGATACCAAAGGAAGCTCCGACAGTGTGTAACTGTCCCACACTTGGAATATCGAGGTATGAATTGCGGTAGTTGATACCAGCACGGTAGTACATCCTCTGATAGTACCTGCGTGAGTAGTTGTCTGGGGTGAACTCTACACCTAGAGCTCCTCTATAGCTATTCTTTAGCGCAACACCATCCCCAGCAAATGGGTTAGCAATGCCCTTGGAGCCCCATAGCTGAGCCTCGAAATCTGCTGCTAGTGTCATCTTCTCAGGAATGTCCCACGCTACACCAAAGCCAATCTTATGTGGCATAGCTGATGCGAACCTGAGTGTGTCGCTAGAAATATCGGGCTTATTTGTGGAGCCGTAGTTACGATTGACGAAAGAGGTAAGCTCCGGGGTGAGCTTGATCTGAGGAGAGTAGGTGATACCTATTGTTACCTGGTCTTTTTGCTTGGTGGGGAGATTGAACTTATATTGTGCCCCTAAGTCCATACCCCAGTTATCAAGGCGGATACTATAGCTCTGAAAGTCCTGTGATAGCACTTGAGCGCTTGGTTGTAGGTGCACCGTATGCGTGAGCCTGCCGAAGTGGTACTTCACATTGGCTCCGAGGTACAATCCTCCTGCTACTCTGGCTCCTAATCCTAGGTAAAATGACTGTAGAGAACCTTTGCCTGTAAAAGTTTGGCGCATCAGGTTGGCATTTTCCCTACCATCAATGGTGACATCACTGATAAGGCTATAACCTACGCTTGAGAATGGTACCACACCTGCGCTTACCGCAATCCTATCTTTGTAGAGCGGGAATTGTAGGGCGAGGTAGTCTAGTCCACCTAGGAGCGCATTCTTGGAGCCTGTCTGGTCTGTGTAGTGCCCCCAAATAGCCGATGCTCCTATATCCATAATGAAGGAGAGGGAGTCTGTAGCACCGTATGCTGCAGGGTTTTGTAGATTGATTACTTTAGGGCTACTCATACCGATACCTACACCACCCATTCCTCTCCATGCGACTGGTGAGGTGTTAGATAGATTACCGTACCCAAGTCTGGTGAGTGGTGTAGACTCTACACCCTGAGCTGCAGCTTGGAATCCACTTCCTGCTACCAGTAGTGTTGCTACCGAGAGAGTCAGTGTCAGTAGTCTTCTCCTATTTTTATGCATACGTATTATCATTATCTATTATTCTTGATAGAAATCACCTGCAAATATAAGGAAAAAACTCATACTGCCTTAATTCGTGGACGAATCCAACTTCGCTAAAAGATAATATCTATTAAATGGATTCGATACTATGCTAAAAGAATTGAGAAATACACAGATGAGAGGTTTTATAGGCTAGGTGGTAAGAGCTCATAGGATTA